>WFRP01000001.1 GCA_015486505.1 Pseudomonadota bacterium
CAGTTCCTGGACCACCGTATGATCGGTCGTCAGGCACTTAAATTGAGCCCCGTCCCAGAGCCAGGCCCGGCTGTCGCCGACCCAGACAATTTCATACTCTTTGCTATCCGCCCGCAAGGCGACCACCGTCGTCCCCGGCCGCCGCCGGCCGATATCGCTCGCCCCGAACCAGGGCACCGGCAATGGTGATAATGTGGTCAGACTCGCTTGTTTATTTCTTGTCATGTTGATTTTTACGAACTGATTTTTCTTTTTTCAACCAGTTGGCCGGTAATATATTTGATGTTTAAAAAGAATTTCATTTTCATCTTCGTTAAAATAAAATTCCATAATTTAAAACCAATCTATCGCAAAGTGCGCACAATATCAACCGAAAGAACTGTGAAATTGATTATAATCCACAAGCAGCGAAAACACTGCTGAAAAAAAATTCACTGCGTTGCTGAAGATGCTTATTTTTTCTTTCACCTGCAAGATAATTAGTGCCTTACAGGTTATTTTCTTGTTTTAAAACAAGAAAATGTTCTGATAAGAGCACTTATTTGCGGGCCGTAAAGGCCCTTTGGGTTGTGGGTCTCGTTCCCGCATTAGTACCTTACAGGTTATTTTCTGCACCAAAAAACAAGATTTAATAATCAGAAAATGTTCTGATAAGAGTACTTATTTGCGGGCCAAAAAGCCCTGTTTGGGTTGCAGGATATGTTCCCGCATTAGAAATTTTTACCCAAATAATTTGACAATTTTCCTCAATTTAAAAAGAGAGTCGACAGACAAAACCCACTTGACTACTTTATCAATGCTGTGTAAGCTCAGTAAATCAAACATTAACCAAAACGGTTAAATTTTGCCCAAGTGATTTGAGGAGGAAAGCTATGCTTTTAACTATAGAGGCAATCATCGCAGAAAACGGTGAAGTCCGTTTAAAACAACCTGTCCATTTGAAATCACCTTGTCGTGCGATAGTAACAATCCTTGATGAAAGAGATGACGTTATTAGCGAAACAGCCCTTTTAAGCGAGGCTGCATTATCTAAAGACTGGGATAGGCCTGAGGAGGAAGAAGCATGGTCTCACTTTCAGAAGGCTCAGTAGTACTTGTCAATTTTCCTTTTTCAGATCTTTCATCATCTAAATTACGACCTGCCGTAATCCTCGCATCAGCGGGGCTGGATGATTGGATTCTTTGCCAGGTCACCAGCAATCCATATACAGATCCAAAAGCTGTCCGGATTACTAATGAAGATTTTCGTACAGGTTCCTTACAAAGACTGAGCTATGCAAGACCGACCAAGCTTTTCACCGCCAACAACAGTTTAATGAGTAGAGTAGTCGGCGAGCTCAACGCCATCGCATTCAACAATGTAATAAATACCATCATAGAAATCCTGTCTGGCACCACAAAGACCTAATGCGGGAACAGCTCCCGCATTAGTTTCCATAAGAACTTCTTTAATCAACAGCCTTCAGGGTATAATCCAGAGGAATTGCGGTAAAAATCTAAGCGCGAGTAAAATCAAGGCCAGCAGAAAAGACAATATTTCCCCACTGCTTAATGCTAACGACGATCTCGCTTTGAGCGGAACCGTAAACGATGAAACCATAAAATTCATCGGAACTCAAATTCAAAAAATCGAAAAAGCCATTGTAAGCAAGGTTAAGTTAAGAGCCGAATTCGAAAAACTACTTACGATGTCGGGAGTTGGCGAGATATTAGCCTTAACCATTATGCTTGAGACCGGAGCGATTAACAGATTCAAAAAAGTAGGTGATTTTACTTCATATTGCCGTAAAGTGCCAAGTAAATGGACCAGTAACAACAAAATGAGAGGGAAAGGGAACGTCAAAAATGGAAACAAGTATCTGTCCTGGGCTTTTTCGGAAGCTGCGGAATTTGCCCGACGTTACGATGATCTCGCCCGGAAATTTTATAACAGAAAGTCAGCCAAAACTAATACCATGATTGCTCGCAGTGCTCTGGCCCACAAGCTCGCTCGAGCAGCATATTATATAATGAGGGATCAAGTGGCATTCGATCCACATAAACTCTTTGCTTAAAGTTTGGCTGGAACGGTGAACCGGCAGAGGGGTTGGCATAACCACCAAGTCTGATTGGCAACCGTTTCACCCATTGATTTTCAGTTTTTACTGCCGATGTCGTAAACCACCTATGGGTTGGTTCACAACCATGATGTCTGAAAGTACAAACACATTTGGGTACGACATGGAACCGAAGATTTTCTGGGTTCGCAAATGCGAACAAGGGCCGTATAATTGGAAATGATTGGTTATTCTCGAGAAAGTTCTAGAGTCGCTCGAGCTTATTCAGATTCATTTATACAAACGCCTTAATCCTGAGGGGTGACTGGTGCAGTGAAGTACCGACTGACACTTTATCATACGAAATAACGGGTGCGGAACAAAATTGACGATCAAGTAAAGAGATTAATTGAAAGATAATAATGAAGTTATACCTTTGCAAGAAAAAATCGTTTTCTTGCATGGATAGGTTTATTTACTTGACAAAGACCTTTTAATGGGTGATCCCATATCCTCCTATTCACTCCATTTCCTCCTTACACAGCTATTATCGGCAAGCGAAATCAAAACCCGGCGGCTTAACTTTTGCAAAATCCACTGAATTGAATGATTCCATCAGCTCCTTTTCCTCCTCCGGTTTCTCAGCACCGCGCATCAGGATCTTCGCTCTGGCCTCCGGCAACCGGCTACCAACCCCGAATCGATAAACCATCTTTTCCCAAAACCTTTTTTTCACTAAAAAATCCGGGAAGGAATTTCGTTGGGTCAGCAGGTCGTAAGCTCCGCTTGAAACCTGCTGAGCTGAGGAAAAAGCCAGCCGGAAGCCCAGGTAGTCGTAGCGGAAAGCCGCGCCAAGCCCGTCACGGAAAGCCGCCCGCACGCGAGCAGGCCTAATGTGCCAGCTGCCCCCGCGGTAAACACGGAGGGAACCACTTCCTGGACCCTGCGGATTCTGCGTCGGGCTGTTGCCGTAATAGTTCTCGTCGTACCAGTCGGAACACCACTCCCAGACATTGCCGCTCATATCGTAGATGCCTAAACCGTTGCCAGCCTTGCCGCCAACGGCGTGAGTGAAGCCCCCGCTGTTGCCAGAATACCAAGCCACCCGGTCGACATCGCTGCCGCCGGAATATTTATCCTCCCGGCCGCCGCTGCGGCAGGCGTATTCCCACTCGGCCTCGGTCGGCAGGCGAAAGGTTTTGCCGCTTTTCCGGTTGAGCTTTTTGATAAAATCCTGGCAGTCGTTCCAGGAAACCTGTTCCACCGGATAGTTGGAGCCTTTCTTGAAACGAGACGGATTACTGCCCATAATCTTCTGCCACTGGCCCTGGGTGACCTCGTATTTCCCGATCCAGAAACCATCGATGCAAACCCGATGCACCGGTTTTTCATCATCATCGCCGTCATTGCTCCCCATCTGGAAACAGCTCCCTTTAACATAAACAAACTCCATCCCGGTAACCGGTTCGCGCCAGGTATCGCCGGCCCTAGGATTTTTGGTTAGGGAGCTTACGGCGGTGTCGAAATATCCCTTCGTTGCGTCAGGCTGCCCGCCTCTCAGGAGAAAATCAATAATCTGGCGAGGTGTGGCTCCATCTTGCAATGCGAGTTCCGCGTCGAAACCAGCTTTATCGCTCAGGTATTTCGCAATCTTAAGATCGGCCTGTTCTGGGGTTAACCCGTCCTGTTCTATTAAAGCTTTCTTGGCTTCGTCGTAGCGGAAGCGCATCGGTTCCATTGCGAAGGTATCAGGTTGACTGGAAGACGAATTGCGGGTGCCGCTACTGAGCAGAACCGCGGCCACACTGCCCGCCAGCAGCAGCAAAAGGATAAGCCAGAGCCATTTCTTGCCGCCGCCTTTCTTCCCGGGCGCGGCTTCGGGCGGAGTTCTGGAAGCGGTGGCGGTCTTTCTTCCGGTTTCAGTCGGCGGTGTGGCAAAGTCATCGCTTACCGGCTCATGGTCGAGAACTGTTTTGTCGGGATCATGATCATTCTCGTAATCATGGTCGGATTTTGTGGTAGCTGCGGATTTGTCGTCCGTGTCGCCGGCCTTGGCTTTGTCTTTATCAGAGGGCGAATCCGACGCTCCCCCGGTTGCGGCAGCCGGGGTTTTGGGCTCAGGTTTGCTCGCGACAGCCTTGCCGCTTAATCCGGCGACCAGGGCTCCGGCCGTGGCCGGGCGCCGCGCCGGGTCTTTGGCGAGGGCACTTAAGAGAACATCTTTCATCGGGGCGGAAAGCTCGGGGCTAAACTCGGGCTCTTCGTGCATGATCTGCCAGCGCAGATCGCCGGTGACAAAGGGGGGATCGCCGGTGAGCATTTCGCAGATGAGGCAGGCGAAAGCGTAGATATCGGTCGCCGGGCCGATGCCGCGGCCGCGAAGTTGTTCCGGGGCCATGTAGGCTAAGGTTCCGGCGGTCGGCGACATCTAGATTCGGGTCGCCGAATCTTTCAAGGCGTGGGCGAGGCCGTAATCGGCGATCTTGGCCTGACCGCCGGTGGTGATCAGGATATTTAAGGGTTTTAAGTCGCGATGGATAACCGGGGGCTTGCGGGTGTGGGCATAGTCCAGGGCCGCGGCAATATCCTTGATCCGGGGCAAAGCTTGAGCCAAAGGCAGGGCGCCGCCGTGCTCATCGAGAAGATGGGCCAGAGTGCCGCCGGCGACATACTCCATCGTCACAAAGGCCTGGCCCTCCCAGGTCTCGAGGTTGTGAATCCGGACGATGTTGGGATGGCTCAAGCCTAAGGCGATATTGGTTTCGCGTTTAAGGTTTTTGACCGCCCGCGGGTCCTGGCAGAGCTCATAGGGGATAACTTTAAGCGCGATCTCGCGCTCCAGGGTTTTATCGAAAGCGAGATAGACAATCCCCATCCCGCCGCGGCCGATCTCGCGCTTGATCTCGTAGCGGCCGGCAACCGTAACCCCGGTGATAATCTGGATGCGGGCCTCGTCGCTGTCGACCATGGTCTCCATGTTGCCGACCACCGTTTTGTCGACCGGGGCCCCGCAGTGCGGACACTCGCTTAAGCCGTCCGGCATCTCGCCGTTACATTTCCAGCAGAAAAATGATATGAAAATTCCTTAATGCGGGGACAGATCCCGCAACCCAAACAGGGCCTTTTACGCCCCGCAAACAAGTACTCTTATCAAAACACTTTCTTGTTTTCCAACAGGGAAATAACCTGTAAGGCACTAAAAATAAGTCTCTTCACTCAAACCGCACGAGCAACGGCTCTACCCTATATTAAAACAGTATTTATATCTATATCGGATATCACACCAAAATATCAATAAAATTATTACCATTAACCAACCAGAAGGAATAAGGTCTCCAGTTTGCCTGCTTAACCATGTTTTATATGTATTATTCAGAGGTTGAAAAGATGGTAATGATGTAGTAAAAGATACTAGAATTGTTAGTACCTTACAGGTTATTTTCGGTTTGAAAAAACAAGAAAATGTTCTGATAAGAGTACTTATTTGCGGGCCAGTAACTTTCTTTTGGGTTGCGGGGATTGTTCCCGCATTAGTACCTTACAGGTTATTTTCTGCACCAAAAAACAAGATTTAATAATCAGAAAATGTTCTGATAATAGTACTTATTTGCGGGCCGAGAAGGCCCGATTGGGTTGCGGGATCGGTTCCCGCATTAGACTATACAGTTTACAAATTTTCAGGCAACTTATATTCGGCGTAATTGGTCAAGCATAACGCAGGAGTTTCCATGAACTATAGAGATGAAATTATTGATAAATTAAAAAAACAGTCACCCTATCTGGCAAAGGAGTTTGGCGTCAAAAAAATTGGGCTGTTCGGATCGGTCGCGAGACAAACTGAAGGACCCAAAAGTGATATTGATATTATCGTTGAATTCAGTAGACCAATCGGTCTCAGATTTGTAATCCTTGTTGAATATTTTGAAAAACTGTTTGGGAAAAAGGTCGATATTTTAACAAGCGACGGTATAAAAAACATTCGTGTAAAGAGTGTCTCTGCAGAGATAAAAAAGGATGTTATTTATGTCTAGGCGTTCCGACATTGATTTACTTGAAGACATCTCGATTTGCCTCGCAAAAATCAGGAACTTCACATCGGGTCTGTCTTATGACGATTTTGTGAGTGACCATAAGACTCAGGATGCCACAATCAGAAATATTGAAGTTATTGGCGAAGCAAGCAAAAAAATTTCAACCACCTTAAAGAAAAAGTATCCAGATATTCCGTGGAAAATGATTGCTGGAACTCGTGACCGACTTATCCATGGATATTTTGGCGTTAACATTGATATTGTATGGGAAATAGCAATAAATGATATGGCTGTTCTGGAACTGAAAATCAAAGGAATCAAGGAAGAGATATGAAATACGATATTGCTCAATGTGGGTACAGATTTCAAATCTGTACCCGGTAACGTCAACAAAGCGACGTTCCAACCGAATCGCAACTTAAGGTGTTAACGGTTGACAGTCAAGGGTTCAGAGGCTTTCACAGCAGGATAACTTTCAGGTTGTCGACAGATTTTCGGCCCAGGTCATGACTTTGCGGGAGTAAGCCGGTTTATCAATTATTATCCGTTCGCCGCCGGGCCAAAAAATCGACTTCGCCACCGGTATTGGGGTGAAGATACTCAATTTCATAACCGCTGCGATAAAGCTGCATAAAAACCATATTTTCGAGCAGGCGTCCGTTATCGTCGGCCTGGTGATGGGTTAAGGCCTGCAGCAGGCCGGTGTCAATGGTATAGATTTTGCCGGATTGACGATCCGGGCTTTTTCCGAGCGGCTGTGAATCGGCACCCGGTAAAAAAGGCCGGCGTCAACCAGGTGATCGAGATATTCATAGAGGTTGTTTTTCGTACACTTGATCGACATACTCTTTAAGGTGTTGTAAAATTTATTGATGCTGAGCTTGCAGCCGGTGGCGTGACAGATCGAGTGGATCATATATTTAAGCACGGTAATATTGCCGACCCGATGCCTTTCAACGACATCCTTGAGCAAAACCGCGTCAATATAACTCTGCAGAATCTCTGTCGCCAGATATCGGGGCGTCGACTGCACCTCGGGGAAACCACCGACAACCAGATAATCGGAGACTTTGAAACCCAGCCGGTGATCATCTTCAAAATTCAGATAAAAAATCCGGTCCCGGGCAATCCCCGCTGCCAAAAGATCGGTGATCTCCTGATAACAGAAAAAGGTCTTACCGGTGCGCCGCATCCCGATCACGACATTGGCCTTACCGGGAAGGTTGGCAAACTTCTGCTCCCGCCGCGTCAGAGCCGGCAGCTCCCGTTCCTGAAAATCGTCGATAAGCCGCGCTAAAGTTGACTTCATAACTACGGCAGTATATCATTTGAAAGAAAGTTCAATGACATTTTATCATTATTTATGAGATAAATATGACAAGTGAGCACCCCCCCTGAAAAAGCCGTGAAGAAGCTGGGTTTAAAATCTTCCGCCTAATACCCATAAGTCAAGCCTGACCCCGTATCCGATTGCAGAAAAAAAGCGAGTCGCGACCGGATTAGAGCGGGAGGTCGGGACTCGCTTTTTGTTTTATTTGAGTAAAAAACTATCTAATGCGGGAACAAATCCCGCAACCCAAACAGGGCCTTGCGCCCCGCACCCAGGGGCAATCCGCTGGTCGCAAATAAGTACTCTTATCAGAACATTTTCTTGTTTTTTCAAACCGAAAATAACCTGTAAGGTACTAATGCGGGAACTTATCCCGCAACCCAATTGGGCCTTTGCGGCCCGCAAATAAGTACTCTTATCAGAACATTTCTTGTTTTTTTGAACAAGAAATAACCTGTAAGGTACTAATGCGGGAACAAACCCGCAACCCAATCGAGCCTTTTCGGCCCGCAAATAAGTACTCTTATCAGAACATTTTCTTGTTTTTTTAAACCGAAAATAACCTGTAAGGTACTAATGCGGGAACTTATCCCGCAACCCAATTGGGCCTTTGC
>WFRP01000002.1 GCA_015486505.1 Pseudomonadota bacterium
ACGATTTCGTTGTTTTTCGGAAGCGAGCGGGAGCCCATTAGCATTGCAACTGTTTGAGCGTAAGCGAGTTTTGCAAGGCGGGCGCAGCGAGCTTAAAGGAAAAACAGAAATCTTAACGCCTAGCGGAGAAAAACCGCGCCCGACCCCGGATTTGGCTGAATAGTTACCTTATTTTACCGGCTTAAGGTGGAAAAATGAAAATTACCGCAATTTACGGAAGTCCCAGGCGGCAGGGGAATACGGCGCGGTTGCTTAAGTCCGCCGTTGCCGGCGCCCGGAGCGCCGGGGCCGAGGTCACTGAGTTTGTTTTACGTGATCTTAAAATAGCGCCTTGTCTTGAGATTTATGCCTGTCGCAAAGGGGGTGGCTGTGCTATTAAAGACGATTTTCAGGCTTTGGCCGCCGCTTTGGCTGCTGCCGATGCGACAATTCTGGCGTCACCGATTTTTTTCTATGCCGTCAGTGCCCATACCAAGATTATGATGGACCGTTTTCAGTCGTTGTGGGTAAAAAAATACTGGCTTGAGCAACAGCCGTTGGGGCGTTCAAACAGTTCCAGGCCGGGCCTTTTTCTGGCCGTCGGCGCCAGCCGCGGGCCCCGGCTTTTTACCGGTGCCGAAATGAGCGTTAAGTATTTTTTTGATACATTTGATACATTTCTCTGGCGCTCACTGACTTATAGAGGGCTGGACGGGGCTGATGAAATTCTGGCCCACCCGGAATATTTAGAGGAAGCCCGCCAGGCCGGAATTGCTTTGGTTGAAGAAAACCTTAAGTTGAGTAAACAATGAAACAGATACTTAATTATTTTAGTACCTTACAGGTTATTTTCTGCACAAAAAAACAAGATTTAATAATCAGAAAATGTTCTGATAAGAGCACTTATTTGCGGGCCAAAAAGGCTCGATTGGGTTGCGGGATCTGTTCCCGCATTAATAAATTATCGCTGCTTATTTTTATTTTTTTTCTGGGTTGCAGTTTGCCGGTAAGGGCGGCCTTGCCCGATCTGCCGGGGGCCGCGCTGGCGGACAAAAGTGTTGAGATTGAGGCGCAGTATCTCTATTACGATAAGCAGACCGAGCTTTATCACGCCCAGGGTGATGTCGTTATCCGTCAGGCGGGAATGGAGCTTAAAGCGGATAAAGCGGTACTGAATCAGGCCAAGAATGAATTTGAAGCCTGGGGCGATATCCTGTTGCGCGATAAAACCGATTATCTCGCCTGCCGTTACCTGAAATTTAATTACAAGGATCAGATCGGTTCAATTCGGGATGGCCGGATCTTTATTAAAGAGAAAAATTACTATATCACCGGTGAACATATTCAAAAACTGGGTCCGAATGAGTATGATGTTGAGAATGCCACCTTAACCACCTGCGATGCCGAACGGGCGGCCTGGCTGATCAAAAGCCGCAAAGTTCATGTAAAACAGGGCGGCTACGGAGTGGTCGAAGATGCCGTATTTACTGTGAAAAACGTACCGGTGATGTACCTTCCCAAAGGGGTTTTTCCGGTAAACACCAAACGGCAGACCGGTTTTCTGCTCCCGGGTCTCGGATATTCGGATAAGGACGGCTTTATTATCAAAAATGCCTTTTTCTGGGCCATAAACCGTTCCAATGATTTAACCCTGTATCCCGAATATTACAGCGAGAGAGGGATAAAATTCGGTGGGGAGTATCGTTATGTCCTCAATGAACAGGCCGCTGGAGATGTCCGGGCCTCTTTTATCAGTGACAAACGGGTTGATGACCATCCGGAAGATTACAAAGATGCCGATAAAGAACGCTGGTCATTCGGCATGCACCATTATCAGACCTTAAAAAACGGCACAACTCTGAAGGCTGATGTCAACCTGGTCAGTGACAATGAGTTTCTGGAAGATTTCCCGGCGACTTTTTCCGGCAATTTTATCGATGAGCTTGATAATGTGGATTCCAAAACCGAAACCTATCTGCGCTCACTGGCGATTGCCGCCCACAGTTGGGAGCATTACAATGTGACGGCGACGGGGCGTTATTATCAGTCCCTGTTGCGTGAAGATGATGACGCCACCCTGCAGCTGCTCCCGGAAATAACATTGTCGGCTCTGAACCGGCCGGTAGCCGGCGCGGACTGGCTTTTCTGGCGGATGGACAACGATTATTCTCATTTTTGGCGTCAGGAAGGTGAAACCGGGCATCGTTTCGATATCCATCCGCAAGTAACTATGCCGCTTAAGTTCGGCGCTTTTGAGGTGATTCCCTATCTCGAACTGCGCGAAACCCTTTATGAGCTCAGTGATCGGGAAAACGGCAAAAGCGACGGCAGCGAGTCGCGGGCAACAATGGCGGCCGGAGTCGAAGTCAAGACGGTGGCCGAGAAAGTTTACGCCTGCGACTGGTGGGGGATGGACTGTCTGCTCCATACTCTGGAGCCGAGGCTGGCATATCGTTACGTTCCCGATGTCGATCAGGATGATCTGCCCGATTTTGACCGGCTCGATTATCTGCCGGAAGAGAGCAATGTCACCTGGGGGCTGGTCAGCCGCCTGATCGGTCGTTATCCTGATGCCGCCAACCCGGAGCGTTTTGCTTATCACGAGTGGCTCAAGTTCCAAATCTGGCAGGCTTACAGCTTTATTGATGTCGCTGACGGTATCAGATTTCTTGAAGACGATCAGCACGCTTCAGATTTCTATACCCGGCTCGAAACCCGCAGCCGGGCCGGCGCTTTCTATATGAAACTTGAAAATCGTTTCGACCCGTACGAAAATGTCAACGACTTGATGACGGCGCTTTTCAGCGCCAGTAATCAGAGCGGCGATTCGTTATCGCTTGAATACCGTTATGAACGTGATATCGCCGAACTTTGTACCGGGACGGCACGTCTGCCGTTACTGAACCGGCTCGATGTCTACGGCAGTATCCGTTATTCAATTGCGGACAGTCATATCTGGGAAACCATCTATGGTTTTAATTATCACCCGCAGTGCTGGTCACTGGATTTTTCCATTGACGAAGAGCACGACCCCTATGATCTCTCTTTCCGCCTGATGCTGAGCCTCAACGGCCTGGGCGGCCTGGGGAATTAGTACCTTACAGGTTATTTTCTGCACAAAAAAACAAGATTTAATAATCAGAAAATGTTCTGATAAGAGTACTTATTTGCGGGCCGAAAAGGCCCGATTAGGTTGCGGAGATAGTTCCCGCATTAGTACCTTACAGGTTATTTTCTGCACCAAAAAACAAGATTTAATAATCAGAAAATGTTCTGATAAGAGTGCTTATTTGTGGGCCGCAAGGCTCCGTTTGGTGCGGAATTTGTTCCCGCATTAGTACCTTACAGGTTATTTTCTTGTTTTTTCAAACCGAAAATAACCTGTAAGGTACTAAAGGCTTTTTACGAGTCCATCAAGATTTAATAAGTGCAAAAGGGTCAGACGCGATTGTTTTACTTTTTCCGGATGTTGCTTGATGGTTTGTGATGGCTTTTAAGCCGGAGGTAGAGAGGTTTCAAGGAAAATAATATCAGGACCAGGGCGCTTAGTAACTGCAGCGGATAAGGGATTATCTGGGCGGCACTGCCAACCGTCGCCCGGGCTGAGATATTGAGCCAGACATAGATATGATCCAGAAGCAGGCCGCATAACAGAGCACATAGAGAAAGGGTGAAAAGGTAGATTGCGGTAGCTCGTTTACCGAGGATGCCGACAATCGTTGCGAGAGCGGTAATATTGGTGGCCGGGCCGGCCAGAAGAAAAACCAGGGCCGCTCCCGGACTTACCCCTTTTAAGATAAGCGCCGCGGCAATCGGAGTTGATGCAGTCGCGCAGATATAGATCGGCACGCCCACCGCCAGCATAATCAGGAGTGACCAGGGGCCGCCGTTGAGATACCGGACCATGGTTGCTTCAGGAACCAGAACCGTTATTACTCCCGCCAGAATAAGCCCTGCCGTAAACCAGACCGCCAGATCACCCCAGACATCAAACAGCGCAAACCTGATCCCGGCAATTAACTTTTCCCGAAAAGTGTGGTGCTTTGCATGTTCTTCAGTCGAGCAGTTACTGCCGCTGCAGCAACCATCTACAGGACAGCTGAGATCCGGTTGCATGATAAATTGGGGGGCTGGAGGATGAACCAGGTTTTCCGTAAATCCGGCTGCAACCGCTGCGATAAAAGCCGCTATCGGGCGCGCAATCGTCATTAATGGATCCATCAAGGCATAAGTGATTGCCATTGAATCGAGCCCGGATTCCGGGGTTGAAATCAAAAAAGCCGCGACCGCGCCGTTATTGGCACCCTGTTTCTTTAATGACGCTGCCGCCGGCAGCGTACCGCAGGATCATAAGGGAATGGGAATGCCGAACAGAGCTGCCTTGATCACCGGCAGAAACCGGCCGCGGCCTAAATGCCGGGCGACGGTGTTCGGATCCAGGAAAGTTTTAAGCAGTCCCGCTACCAGAATGCCGAAAAGGATGTAGATTCCGGCATCCAGCAGGAAGTTCCAGGCAGCAATTATGATTTCGGTAATTATCTGCACAATACTGACATCTAATGCGGGAACAGATCCCGCAACCCAAAAGAAAGTTACCGGCCCACAAATAAGTACTCTTATCAGAACATTTTCTTGTTTTTTCAAACCGAAAATAACCTGTAAAGTACTAATGCGGGAACAAATCCCGCAACCCAATCGAGCCTTTTCGGTCCGTACCCAGGGGTACTTCCGATGGTCGCAAATAAGTGCTCTTATCAGGTTATTTTCTTGTTTTAAAACAAAAAAATAACCTGTAAAGCACTAGAATTATTCACTAAAACTGTCAACTGTTAAGCTGCAGTTTTTCCCGTTATAAAAAAGGGCCGTGCAATTTGCACGGCCCTTGCCTGTAAAACAGTTAAGACTGACAAAAGCCTATTTATACCAGTCTTTGTCCAGTTTCTCAACCAGGTCTTCAATCCAGGAGTGTGAGTAGAGCACGTCCCCCTTGAGACATTTGATACTGCGATAGTAAACCTGAAGTTCCGGACGCAGGGTAGAGGCATCATCAACATCGCCGCCTTCCATCAGGGTTTTGGTAAGTTCGGTAACTTCGGGGATTTTACCTTTACAAAGAGCCATCATTTCAGCATCATAGGCATCAACGATTGAAGAGTAGATGCCGAGATAGATGTGCATCGCCTGATAAGCGCGATTCAGGTAATGGCGCAGTTCAGTCGGGGTTCCGTTAGAGATGTTGGAAAGTCCGCAGGTTGATTTAGCGCCCGGTGCGAAATCAGGAATCAGAGGCAGGAACTCGAGGAAAGAGGCAACCTGTCCGGGATCAACGCAGACAGGCAGAACGATCGGATCGATATACATGCTTTCCGACGGGACATCAAATTCCAGAGCCTTGGCGTAGATGTCGGCAGCGCACATTCCACGCTCGTTAACATCCCGCGGGATGCCTTCCTCACTCAAGGTCAAAGCCACGAACTGGCAATTGTATTTCTTGACCAGCGGCATCCGGTCTTCAAGACTGGCGGGCTGGGCGGAAATGGAGTTGATGATACATCTTTCCGGGGTTTTAGAAGCTTTAAGGCCGGCTTCAATCGCAGCCGTGTTGGTACTGTCAAGCGCCAGCGGCAAATCGGAAACCTCTTCCACGGTTTTAACCAGCC
This sequence comes from Pseudomonadota bacterium, assembly GCA_015486505.1. GTDB lineage: Bacteria > Desulfobacterota > Anaeroferrophillalia > Anaeroferrophillales > Tharpellaceae > Tharpella. Next base: position 5,640 of record WFRP01000002.1, read on the forward strand.
AGGCCATCATCTCGTCGCCGTTTTTTCGCGCCGGCCCGAGGTTTAAGTCCTGAATGTCGCCACCGGCTTCCATCTGCTCAACTGCCATTTTCTGAATCGGCTTGGGATCGCGTTCTTTAATCGCCGGTCCAATGGTTTTGGACATGATATTAATACTTTCAGGTATGGTAATTATGGTATTTCCCATATCAATTTCTCCGCAATACTTCAAATAGGTTAGCTGAAAAAAGGGCCAAAGGGTTGTCGATCTTTGCTGACCTTAAACCCTTTGGCAACACAAATTAATTTCTACAGGGCTTTCAGGAAAGCCGGGAGATCCGAGGCTTCACGGGTACCGATTACAACTTCCCAGTCACTGCCGAGTTCTTCCTGGAATTCACCGGAAATCTGGGCAACATAACCCGGAATGATGATCTTGTTGTGGCTGATCTTGTCTTTGATGCCACTCTTAGCAACGAAAGGCGCCATGGCATCGGCAACAAATTTACCGGCCGACCAAGCGGTCAGAACCGACATCCCTTCAACGTCCATAATCAGCAGCCAGGTCGGAACCCGGCTCGCTTCGATTTCGGCCGCGACAATAAAGTAGGTCAGCGCGAAGTTGGTGGTGATGATAACCGGAGAATCGGGACCCGGTTTGTTGATCTCGTAGATACCCTCGTCCATAACCATCGGGCGCTGCGGGTCGGTGTAGATGTTGAGGCGCTGTACGAACAGCGGCAGCATCCGCTCCTTGTCGATATCGCTCATGACGATGATTCCGGCATATTTGGCGATGGCAACATTGGCGAGCATGGCTTCCTTATACGGATCATCAGTCATATCGCAGACGAGATCAATCGTCGGGAAGCCCAAGTCGCGGTTTTTGGCTTTCAAAGCCGCACGGCGGATCTGATTGTCATTGTAGAACATCGATTTGAGATCAGTGGCGCCGCAGTCAAGCACGATGTCTTTAACGCCGGCGGCAACAATTTTGCTGGTGAAGTTGGAAACTTCTTCGATGTCAGCGCCCTTGGCAACCACAGAAGCGCCGTTTTCTTTGGCAATAGCAGCAATCTTTTCGCAGTTTTCAGCGGTAGCGGCATAGAGCAGAGCCCCTTTGCCGTTAGCGGCTTTGGCGCCGGCTTCGAGAGCGTCAACATTGTCGCTCATCAAAATCAGGCCTTTCTCAGTCGCGCCTAAAGCCTTTTTAACCAGAGCTTCAAATTTGCCGGCATCACCGGAAGCATTGCGGATCGCAAGCAGGTCGGCGGAAAGTTCCAAACCGACACGCTCAAAAGTAACGGTGTTAAGGTTGTTGATTTTGGCATCAACTTCAGCCTCGTCCATCTCGTCGGTAACGAGACAGGCAATTGCGGTCGGGTTCATGAAAGTTTTCTCATGACGATAGAAGACCAGCTCCTCACCAACTTTCTTTTCGCCGATTTTTACGCCGCGGATCGGGGGCGCCGAAGCTTCGCTTAAGGTCGCTTTGGCCTCGTCAGAGACGTAGGGGCATTTGTCGAGTTCAGCTTTACCACCGGCCAGCGCCATGGCAAAGGCCAGGCAGGTCGGGCTGCCACACTCTTTACAGTTGGTCTTGGGGAGCAACTTAAAGATCTGGATTCCTGTGAGTCCCATTTCAGACTTCTCCTTTTGTTGTGTCTGTCCCCAACATCATCTTTCGCCACGTACTTGCGTAGTTGAGGAACACTTGCCGATCAGGTTTTCTGACTTCCGGATCATCCGCTTGATTCATCCTTCCCAGGTTTCCCCCAGTGGTTATATTGAATCAGCGTCCCCGATTACAGCGGCGGGCCCGTTTTCGCTTTGCACGAAATTCCCTGTCCCGGCAGTGTTC
>WFRP01000003.1 GCA_015486505.1 Pseudomonadota bacterium
AGCCGGGTTGATCTTGAGATTTCGGAAAGTGAACTTGCGGCTTTGGGCAAAGGCGGCATTATCGATCATTATGATGCCGACGGCAACCCGGTGCGCCGGGGGCCGCTGGCATTGGATCTTGAATCGTTGCAAACCATTGCCGATTATTTCAAGTCGGTCGAAAAACGCCTGCCGACCGATCTCGAACTGGAGGCTCTGGCTCAGACCTGGTCCGAACACTGTAAACACACAATTTTTGCCGCCGCCCTTGATGATCTTGAAGCCGGTTTGTATAAGACCTATATCAAAGGCGCGACCCAACAAATCCGGGCCCGCCGCGGCGCCGACGATATCTGTGTTTCGGTCTTTGTCGACAACTCCGGCGCCATAATCTTTGATGATAACTACCTGATTACCGACAAGGTTGAAACCCACAACTCCCCTTCGGCGCTGGACCCTTTCGGCGGCGCGATTACCGGCATTGTCGGGGTTAACCGGGACACCATCGGTTGCGGTCTCGGAGCGAAGCCGATCATCAATCGTTACGGTTTCTGTGTTGCCGATCCCGCTGACAATGAGCCTTTATATCGTTCTAGAAACCGGACCAATCAGGCCTTGCGGCCGCGACGTATTTTGGATGGGATTGTTGATGGCGTCCGGGTCGGCGGTAACTGTTCCGGGATTCCGACAACCCAGGGTTTTTTAACCTTTCATCCCGGCTACAAAGGCAAGCCGCTGGTTTTTGTCGGCACGGTCGGGCTGCTGCCGCGGGTCACGGAAGCGGGCCGCCCGGGCCATGAAAAAGCGGCGCTTCCCGGTGATCTTGTCGTGGTGCTTGGCGGCCGGGTCGGCCTTGACGGTATTCACGGGGCGACGTTTTCTTCAGAAGCCTTAAGCGGCGGCAGCCCGGCCACGGCGGTGCAGATCGGTGATCCGATAACCCAGAAGAAATTCTCCGACGCGATTGTCAAGGAGGCGCGGCAGCGCAATCTTTACAGCAGTATTACCGATAACGGGGCTGGCGGAATCTCCTGTTCCGTCGCCGAAATGGCGCGTGAATGCGGCGGCTGCCGGGTGGAACTTGAGAAAGTCCCGGTCAAATATCCGGGCATGGCCCCCTGGGAGATCTGGATCAGCGAATCTCAGGAGCGTATGACCCTGGCGGTGCCACCGGAAAAATGGCCGGAGCTTGAAGCTCTGCTGCAGAGCCGCGGGGTTGAAGCTACGGTGATTGGTGAATTCACCAATTCCGGCCGTTGTCAGGTTAGCTACCAGGGGGAATCGGTGATGGATATCGAACTTGATTTCCTCCACGATGGCCTGCCCGCGAAAACGCTTAAAAGCAAGGTTGGTCCCGAGATTGAAAATGACGTGATTCTGCCGGAGCTTAAAGATCTTAAGCTCAAAGATCTTTTTATGGGAATGTTCAAGCGGCTTAATCTGGCTTCGCACGCTTACGTTGCGCAGCAGTATGATTTTGAGGTGCAGGGCGGCACAATTTTGAAGCCTCTGGTCGGCAGCGGGCAGATTGACGGTTTTACGAGCGTGGTGCAGCCGCTGCCGGAGTCTGAAAAAGGGGTGGCGCTCTCCGAAAGCCTCTACCCGGCCTTGAGCGAGATTAATACTTACGCGGCGGCGGCGGCAGCCATTGATACGGCCGTGCGTAATCTTCTGGCGGTGGGCACTCCTTTAGCCCATATTGCCCTGCTCGATAATTTCTGCTGGTGTTCATCCGATGATCCGGAACGGCTCTGGCAGTTGAAAGAGTGTGTCCGTTCCTGTTATGAGACCGCCGTCGTTTACGCGACCCCGTTTATTTCGGGAAAGGACAGTATGTATAATGATTTCCACGGTTTTGATGCCGATGATAATCCGGTCGCCATCTCCGTACCGCCGACAATTCTGATCTCGGCCATCGGCGTAGTCCCGGAAGTTAAGCGGGTGCGCTCCTTTGCCTTTGTCAAACCCGGAGACTTTATCTATCTTCTGGGCGCGGAAACCCCGGCCGCTTATGAACTTGGCGGCAGCGAATACCTGGCTTTTTTACGGGAAGAGAAACTGGTTTCGGAGAACACCTGGGGCCGGGCGCCGCGATTTTCACCGCAAAAACTGCTGCCGTTTTATGCCGAAATTGAGAATTGGCTGGCCGCCTGCCGCCTGCGCTCGGCTTATCCCCCGGCCCAGGGCGGTCTGGCCCTGGCCGCCGGTAAAGGGGCGCTGGCTGAAGGTTTGGGGTTCGATCTGGAAATCCCGCAAGCTGAACGGGCCGATCTCTTCCTTTTTAATGAACAGCCCGGCCGTTTTCTGGTCAGCGTTGCGCCCGAAAACGGGCCCGCTCTGGAAAAAGATTTTGCCGCGTGCATTTGCCTGAAACTGGGCCGGGTTCGGGATGATAAGCAGATAGAGATCCGGCAGAATGATGCTCTGATAGTACAAACTACAACCCCGGAGTTGCTGACGGCTTATCGTTCAACCTTCGCCGGTTTTTAGTACCTTACAGGTTATTTTCTTGTTTTTTTCAACAATCTTTTCCAACTGTAAAAAAACAAGAAAATGTTCTGATAAGAGTACTTATTTGCGGGCCGCAAAGGCCCAATTGGGTTGCGGGATCTGTTCCCGCATTAGTACCTTACAGGTTATTTTCTTGTTTTTTTCAACAATCTTTTCCAACTGTAAAAAAACAAGAAAATGTTCTGATAAGAGTACTTATTTGCGGGCCAGCGGATTGCCCCTGGGGTACGGGCCAGAAAGGCTCCGTTTGGGTTGCGGGTTTGTTCCCGCATCAGGGTTTAGCCGGGCCAAATACCCATAAGTCAAGCCTGACCCCGGTGGTAAGTCAAGCCTGATCCCGGTGGCGGGTTTTGAGGAGAATTTTATAGATGGCACAACCTGAAGTTTTATTGTTGACCGGTTACGGGATTAATTGTGAAGAGGAGACCGCTTACGCCTTTCAGGCCTGCGGGGCCAAAGCTGAGATTATTCATGTCAACGATCTGATTGCCGCGCCGCACAAGCTGAAAGAGGCGCAGATATTTGTCGTTCCGGGTGGCTTTTCCTATGGTGATGATACCGGTTCCGGGAATGCCCTGGCGAATAAGATGCGTCATACTCTGTGGCCGGAATTGATGGAGTTTGTTGCCGCCGATCATCTGGTTTTAGGGATTTGCAATGGTTTTCAGGTTCTGGTAAATCTCGGCCTGCTGCCGGGGGCTACCGCTAACTCCTTCGGCCAGCGCCGGGTGGCTTTGATTGCCAACTGCAGTGCCCGTTATGAGTGCCGCTGGGTCAATCTGGCGGCGGCGGATTCCGATGCCGTTTTTCTGCGTAATGTCGATACGCTTTATCTGCCGGTCGCCCACGGTGAAGGCCGGTTTTTCGCGCCGCCGGAAACCCTGGCCGAACTTAAAGAGCGCCGCCAGGTTGCCTTACGTTATGTTAATCGTGAAAATCAACCGGCTGCCGGCGCCTTCCCCGCGAATCCGAATGGCTCCCTTGATGATATCGCCGGCTTAACGGCGGCCGAGGGGCGTATTTTCGGGCTGATGCCGCACCCGGAAAGGGCATTTCGTTTGCATCACCTGCCCTCCTGGCCTGAGGATTCAGCCCTTAATCCCGAACTTGACGGGCAAAAAGCCGGTCCCGGACAAATTATTTTTGCAAATGCGGTTGACTATTTTTCCTGAAATCCTGTATGGTGTTATCGAACTTTTGGTTCGTAAGTAAGTGGGTGTCGGTTTTTCAACCAAAAAACATTTTTAGAAGGAGAAAGAAGATGAAGAAAGCATTGATGTTGGTCCTCTGTTTTGGCTTGGCTCTGTTGTTGGCGCCGAGTGCGGCAACGGCGCGGATTCAGTTTGTTACCATCGGCACCGGCGGCGTTACCGGGGTCTACTACCCGACCGGCGGCGCGATCAGCCGGATGGTTAACAAAAAATCCAAGATCTACAATCTGAAAGTGACAGTTGAATCAACCGCCGGCTCGGTTTTCAATATCAACGCTGTTCTTAATGGTGATCTGGAATTCGGGATCGCCCAGTCCGACCGGCAGTATCAGGCGGTTAACGGTATGAAAGAGTGGAAAGGTAAACCGCAGAAAAAACTGCGGGCGGTTTTCAGTATTTACCCCGAATCAGTGACCCTGATCGCCAGTGACGAGAGCGGCATTTATTCACTGGCCGAGATGAAAGGCAAAAGAATCGCCATTGGTAATCCCGGTTCCGGTCAGCTCGGGAACTCACGCGATGCTTTGGCCCTTGTCGGCCTTAATGAAAAGAAAGATATTCAGGCTGAATATATTAAAGCGGTTGAAGCCGCCAGCGCCTTGCAGGATGAGCGCATTGACGCTTTCTTCTATACCGTCGGCCACCCGAACGGTTCCATAAAGGAAGCCACCGCCGGCCGCATCAAGGTTCATATTGTGCCGATTCCTGACGTGCAGACCTTAATCGCCAAGTACCCTTACTATGCCAAATCTTTCATTCCGATGAAGTTTTATCCCAACGCGACCAATAAGCAGGCTGAGGTTCCGACTTTCGGCGTAAAAGCTACCCTGATTACCTCGTCCGATATCTCTGATGAGATTGTTTACGCGATTACCAAGGAAGTTTTTGATAATCTCGAAGCCTTCAAAAAAATCCACCCGGCCTATTCGGTTCTGACCAAAAAGAATATGCTCGAAGGGCTTTCCGCTCCCCTGCATCCGGGCGCGGTTAAATATTACAAAGAAGCCGGTTTGATGTAATTCAATACCTGTTGGTATTAATGCTTTAAGATTGCTCGTTAAAAATGGCCGGCAGAAAAGTTCTTAAACTTTTCTGCCGGTTGTCATTTAAACCACTTGCCGGAGATCGTTGAAAATGACAGCAGCGGAAGAAAAAGTCGGGCCGGATCAGGAGCAAAACAGTGAATTACAGGAGATAATCGCGGAAGAGACCGGCGAATTCCGGGTTTTAAGCGGTTTTGAGAGTCATCTGGTGCCGGTGATTGCGGTCACCTGGTCGCTGTTTCAACTGTCGGTCTCAAGCTGGCTTTTGCTCGATTCAATTGCAATCCGCTCAATTCATTTAGCCTTCGCTTTAGTGCTGCTCTTTCTCAATATTCCTTTTTTTAAAAAGCCCCGGCCTTTTTTGAAATTTCTTGCGGCCCGGGACCGGATCTACTGGAATGATTATTTATGCGCAATTTTAGGGGCATTGAGCGCCCTTTATCTCTATGTCCAGTGGGAAGCAATCAGTATGCGGGCGGGAATGCCGTCAACCCTCGATGTCGTCTGCGGCATTACTTTATTTGTGCTTTTACTGGAGGCGGCCCGGCGGGCTCTGGGCCCGGCCCTGTCGGTAATCGCTCTGGTTTTCAGCCTCTATGCCTATTTCGGTCCGTATATGCCGGATATTCTCGCCTTTCGCGGGGTTTCCGTTAATCGCTATCTAAGTCAGATTACCCTCTCGAGTGAAGGTATTTACGGGATTCCGCTCGATGTTTCCGCCCGGGTCGTCTTTCTCTATGTTCTCCTCGGGGCCCTGCTCGAAAAAGCCGGAGCCGGTAAATTTTTTATCGATCTGGCGCTCTGTTTTCTCGGCCGTTTCAAAGGGGGCCCGGCCAAAGCCGCGGTTTTGGCCAGCGGTTTCACGGGCATGGTTTCCGGTTCCAGTATTGCTAATATCGTTACCACCGGGACCTTTACGATTCCCTTGATGAAAAAAGTCGGCTATCCGGCAACCAAGGCGGCCGCGATTGAGGTTGCGGCCAGCACCGACGGCCAGCTGGCGCCGCCGATTATGGGGGCGGCGGCCTTTATTATTGCCGAGTATGTTAATGTGCCTTACATCGCCGTGGTTAAAGCGGCGGCAATTCCGGCTTTTGCCTCGTATGTGGCGCTTCTCTATATTACCCATATTGAAGCCTCAAAACTGGGGCTGCGGGGCCTGCGTAAAGATGAATTGCCGAATTTAAAAGAGACCCTGATTGGCGGTTTGCATTACCTGGTTCCGATCGGGGCTCTGCTCTATGAGTTAATCTATCTTCGCCATTCACCGGATAAGTCGGCTTTTAATTCAATTTTATGGCTGCTGCTGGTAGTCTTTGCCAAAGATCTGTATGATAGTCGCCGCGCTGTCGCCGGATCGATCGGCAACGCACTGAAAAAGAGCCTGCTGACGATTTACGATGGCCTTGCTTCCGGGGCCAAAAATATGGTGACGGTCGCCGTTGCCTGTGCCGCCGCCGGGATTATTGTCGGGGTCGTCAATATGGGGATCGGCGGGATGATTACCCAGATAGTTGAACAGCTTTCCGGCGGCAATATCTATCTGATGCTTATTATCACGGCCATCGCTAGTTTATTGATTGGTATGGGCCTGCCGACAACCGCGACCTACATTGTTATGGCGTCGTTGACCGCGCCGATAATTGTTCAGGTCGGCGGCCTGAATAATTTTATCGTGCCCCTGATGGCGGCCCATCTTTTCTGTTTCTATTTCGGGATTTTGGCCGATGATACGCCGCCGGTCGGCCTTGCTTCATACGCGGCCGCCGCCCTGGCCCGCTCGGAGCCGATTCCGACCGGGATTCAGGGGTTTATGTACGATATCCGGACCTCGATTCTGCCGTTTATGTTTATTTTCAACAGCGATCTGATTTTGTATAATATCAACAGCTGGCCGCTGGGGATTCTGATTTTTATTATGGCCTGTATCGGTACCTGTGCTTTTGCCTCGGCAACCCAGGGCTGGTTTGTTACGAAAAACAGATGGTACGATATGTTTATTTTGCTTGGGGTCTGCCTGATTATGCTGCGCCCCGGACTCCTGGCCGGCTTTTTAGCGCTGCCGAATAAATACCTGGCCTACCCCATCGGCCTGGCAATTTTGGCCGGAACCTATATGTTGCAGAAAAAGCGCCAGCCCAAGGTTGCGGGCTGCTAAAGGAATAATTTAACTATCTGTGTTAATCTGCGTTCATCTGTGGTTCAACCTGAAAAGCATAAACTACAGATGGACACGGATAGACACCGATAAAAGGTAAAAGGCTGATTATGAAAATTGAAATTACTATTCTATGTGAAAATTCGGTGGGAATGCCTTTCGGCGGGATCGGCGAGCACGGTTTTGCCTGTTTTATCGAGACCGACTACGGCAGCTATCTTTTCGATACCGGCCAGGGTTTAGGAATTATCGCGAACGCGGCGGTCCTGAAAAAAGATTTAGCCTCAATAAAAGCGATTATGATAAGCCACGGCCACTATGATCATACCGGGGGCTTGCCCCAGGTTCTGCAGCGCTGCGGCCGGGTGCCGGTTTACGGCCATCCGGAGATCTTTACCGAACGTTTCTGGGGGGAAGCGCGGCGGGCGATCGGGATTCCGTTCCGGCGCTCTTTGCTGGAATCCCTGGGGGCTGATTTTCAGCTTTCCCGGGATATGGTTGAGGTGGGGCCCGGGCTCTTTCTGACCGGTGAAATCCCCCGGCATACCGCTTTTGAGGTTGGTGATCCGAATATGGTGGCGGTCAAGGCCGACGGCAGTGAGTTGAAACCCGACCCGCTTAATGATGATCTTTCGCTGGTGGTGGATTCCGAAAAAGGCCTGATTGTGATTTTAGGCTGCGCTCACGCCGGAATGGTTAATATTCTCGATCATATTATGGAAAAATTTTCCCGGGACAAGATCTATGCCGTAATCGGCGGCACCCATTTAGGTTTTTCCGGCGATGAGCAGTTTACGGAAACCCTCAAGGTAATTGATCGTTACGGGATTGAAAAGCTCGGGGTTTCCCATTGTACCGGCCTCGCAAAATCGGCTTTGCTCTATGCCCGGATGCCGGAGCGTTTTTTCTTTGCCTGCGTCGGCGCTAATCTGGCGGCCTAACTTTATTTAAGGAATCTCATAATCTTGAACAGTTTTATTGAAATAGCTGAAAAATGCCGGGCCGGTGAACGTCTGACGGCGGCTGATGCTCTCTACCTTTTTGAAGAGGGCGATTTTTTCGCCCTCGGTAAACTGGCGGCGGAAATTAACCGGAAACTTAATGGCGATACCGTTTTTTATAATATAAATCGACATATCAACCCGACCAACATCTGTGTTAATCAGTGTCGTTTTTGCGCCTACAGTAAACTAAAAGGTGAAAAAGGCGCCTACGAGCAATCCATTGAGGATATCTTAAATGAAGTTAAAGAGGCTGAAAGTTTCGGTATCCGGGAATTTCATATTGTTGGCGGCCTCCACCCCGACTGGCCTTTTTCCTATTATCTCGACCTGCTTAAAAGCTTAAAAAGCGCCCATCCGGAGGTTGTGATCAAAGCCTTTACCGCGGTTGAGATTGATTATTTTGCCAAAATCAGCGGCTTTGATATTCCGACGGTTTTTGCGGAG
>WFRP01000004.1 GCA_015486505.1 Pseudomonadota bacterium
GCTGCCATCATCTACTACTATGAATCCGCAATCAGCGCCGATTTGACCAACCACGCCACGGTCTCAGCCAATCCTATCGACAGCAACGGCAATGATCTGCCGGGTGTCGACAACCCCGAAGATTCCGATACCGCTACGGTCGAGCTGGTTCACCCCGATCTTAGCTTTCAAAAAGGCGTCTACCTCGGCCACGACCACGGCGAAGGCTGCCCCGGCAAAGATAAAGTTACCGGGGTCGATGGAGAACCAATCACCTACTGTTTTACCGTCTACAACAGCGGTGATACCGCATTTGACAAGATTACCATCAGTGATCCCGCATTAGGAATCGACCAGAATGATTTACAACTTAAAAGCGGTGAGATTCCCCTGCAGCCGGGGACACGCCTTATCTACTACTATGAAACCACAATTTCCTCCAGCCTGGTCAATCAGGCCACAGTCAGAGCAACCCCCGTTGATGAAAACGGCAATCTGCTGCCGGGCGAAACCGAACGGACAATCAATGATACCGCTGAAATTGTCAATTCCGGCGAGATTCCAACGCTTAACGAGTGGGGAAACGGCCTTCTTCTCCTCCTGCTCGGAGTCCTGCCGGTTTACTACCGGCGCCGGTATGGAGCCCGGACAACCCCTCAATAGAGTTTAAACTTCTGTCCCCCCATATTTTTTTTGAAAATCAAAAAAAACCTTCGATAGAGAGATATATCAGATAAAAGCCCCGGCAAAAATCTGCCCACACAAACCGCAGTAAATCTTAATCGGAGGTCAAAATGAAAAATCTCTCGAAACAAAACTTGCGTTATCCGCGAAAATTGGTTATGGTGTTCTTCGTTATAATAACCGTGTTTCTGTCAACCGGCTTTGCGGCCCGGTGGAGTCTGGCCGCCGCCTGCCCCCTGAAAACTGTTGATTCCGGCCCCCTGGCGGCAAATCTGGAAGACCGAAACGGAACTGTCACCATAGATCTTCTCGGCGTAACCTCTTATGAGCTGACCGAAATATTTAACGACATTATAGAAACGAGCCCCGGTGTCATCAAAGCCCGGCGCTGCCGACTTTATCTTGACCCGAAACATCCGCGCTCCGGCAGGGTCGAATGGCAGGTTACTTTTGACAACACGACCCCGTTCGCGCTTGAAAGTGCCATTTACCGGCGGCTCAAAGAGATTTCCGGCGATTGCCTGACCACTTATCCGGTAAATGGTTATACGATCAATTTAACCGAGAGCGAATGGGCCGCGTTAAAGGCCATTAAACCCGGGCAATCAAGCAGCCGGAGCCTCAGTTTTATCGCAATGAATGTTTTTGCGGATAATTCACCGACAGAATGGGGGTACAACCACCGACGAATAGTAAACAGCTGGTCTGAATACCCGAACCGTGGCTTTGAATAGAGGTAAACCTGGTTCTTTTACCGATATTAATTTACTCACAATAATGCAGAGAGGTTGATTATGAGCCGCAAGTCACAGCTAAGCTTTCTCCCCCTGGTGCTGCTACTCCTTTTCTTGAGCGCCTGTGCCGGAACTCCGGTAAATTATGCTCCGACCCAGGCCGAGCGTATGCTTGACCAACGGGTCAATCTGATTCTTGACGACCTGCTTGGCGACCAGAAATTCTCCGCCGGCGAAATGGCCCCGGCCGCCGTGGTTCCGGGCTCGGCCCTGCAGGGTGAAACCTTCAGCCGTCTCGAAGAGATGCTCTGTGAGCGGCTGGAAACGCGCCTGCGTGAGTCGCATGACATTTTCAAACTCTCCCGCCAGAACTGGTTTGAACTTCGGGCCGGCCGGGCCTTGACCTTCCAGGACCAGCCCCCGGCCGAACGGCAGCGGCTCCGGTCGGCAATAATTTATCAGGTCGAAATTACCGCCGACACGGTTCTGGACCGGATTAACGGAACCATAACCGCCCAGGGCGCTGACGGTCATCATCTGACCGGGGTTGTTGCCAGCGGGCCGTTAGGATTCGGTCAGGACAGTCTGGCACGGCGGCTCTATTACGCGCCGGCCAACCGCAACCCCTATCCCGAGGGTCTCGAAGAGCGTCCCTTCGCCTCTCTCGACCGACTCGCTTACAGCCTTACTTCGGAATTGCGCGAAGCCTATTTCAACGGGCTTAAAGTCGGCGGCCAGAAAGTTGCCGACCGGGAAGTCAAAGTTCTCCTTTACACAACCTCACAACACCATCCCACGGGTTTGACCCAGGAAATTCAGTCGGCCCTGCAGCAGGCGTTAATCGGCCAGAGCGGCTTCACCTGCGTGGTCAGCCGCCAGGATCTGGCTCCGGCCCTGCGGCAGATTGATTTCTACAACTGGAACTCCCATATTTTCAAAGCGGTTGATCTGCCGCAATTTGAGCCCGGAACGGTTCTCTTGATGGCCGATATCGGTAGCGTTTTCAAGAACAATATTTTAAGCCTGTCGCTCCGGGCAATCTGGCGCACGGACCCGCTTGAAGATCAACAGGGCAATCTCATCGCTGAAAGCGGCAGCGGCACTTACGTTTCGGGATTTACCGCCAAAGCCTATTTTGACGGGGCCCAGTTACGCCGGCGTTACGGTACCCGCTACCAGGCGCCAACCGGAACCACCCGTCACCAACAGCAGCCGCCCCGTAAAATCCACCGGGCCCGCGAACCCTGGAGCGGCCCGAGCACTGATATCAATCTCTGCTTTTATGATTTCACCGAAACGCTTGCCCACCGCATTTACCCGGTTCTCAACCAGGCCCCCGGCGTAACCTGGCTGCGGCGCGCCGATGAACTCTGCGACCGCGAATCGAACTGTCTCTGTTATGAACTCTGGTACAACGGCACCCGCGAAGATATTTCGGCCTGGCTGCGCCAATATCTCAGAACTTCAAAAAGTGTAAATTTCCGCCTGACCAGCAACGGTCCGGGCCGGATAGAGGTTCATTTTGACGGCGGTTTCAAGTAGACTTGAATTTATGAGTTATAAATTTTACAACTTATCATTTAACCATTAAATCAGGAGGAAAAAAATGAGTCCCAAACTGATGTCCAAAAAGTCAATTCTGACAATCAGCCTGCTAACTTTCTGTCTGCTCTTTGGCGCTTTTGCCAACGCGGCCCGGGCCCAGCAGAGAATTATTGTCCTGCCTTTCTATGTTGAAGAGGGCCGGGACGCCAATCAGGGCGGTAACGCCACGCTCCATTTCCGCCGGATGATGCGCTTTATCAACAACCAGCTGGTGCGGCATGATTTCGAAGTTATTAATCCTTTCGCCAAAGATGCCGGCGAACGTGAATTCAACCGAACCATGGAAAGAGCCCGGGAAGATTCGCCGATGGCCTGTATGGAAGTCTGTAAACGTTATGGCGTTGATGCCGCCTATGTCGTCTGGCTCCGGGTGAAAATCCGGCAGACCCAGGACGGTTTCTGCAAAGCTAAAGCCCGGCTTGACGGTGAAGGCTATGACAGCGCCGGTCACGATTTGGGGATTGGAGTTTCCAAATCCTGGGTTGAAACCGCGCGGGATTGCGATGATGCTATTGCCGAGTGCGAAAAGGAAGTCGGTGATGTTGTCGGTCGTAAATTGACCGCCTGGAGCGGCGGCTCCAGCCGCGGCGGTGCCGGCGGCGGTGCCGTAGTCGGCGGCAGTTCCGGCTCCGGTTCCGGCGGCGCCCTGGCGCGGAATTTGAAAAAATATGAAAATATCGTTGAAGTCCGTCTCGATGGCGCGACCGAATACGAAGCGGCTGAAGCTATGGGTAAAATCATCAACACCGCCACCGGCGTTCTCGAAGCCAAACGCTACGGTTCCAATGTTGTCCCGAATAACCCCAAAGCCTGCTGGTCGACCTGGCGGGTCACATACGAAGGAACCGACCCGTTCCGGCTCCAGGCCAACATTATGACCATGATTAATCAGGTCTTGGATGCCGGTGGTAAAATCACCCTGAAAGGGGTTCCCTACCGCTACACCGCCGCCGAAGTTAATCTTTTGATGGGAGTCAGAACCGGCAGCGCGACCAGCCGTATGGTTCAGTTTGTCTTCGACCGTGAGAGAATGCGTGACCGGGAGTTCTCCGGCCGCCACGATCCGTATAAAGCGAGAAAACCCAACAAACCCGGCTTTGAATAAATTTCAATTGTAACTATTCAGCCAAATTTACCCCCCCCCACCTTCTGGAGGGGGCGGGGGTGGCTTTTCGGGTTTATTCCCCGGTAAACTACGGCATCGGAGACGGTAATGTTTAGCGCCTTACAGGTTATTTTCCGCTCAAAAAAACAAGATTTAATAGTCAGAAAATGTTCTGATAAGAGCGCTTATTTGCGACCATCGGAAGTGCCCAGGGTACGGGCCAAAAAGGCGCGATTGGGTTGCGGGATCTGTTCCCGCATCAGCGTTCCGCACTTCAGAATCTGCAAGTTTCTCCTGATTCTATTTCTATCTTCAACCTTTATTATGTTTGCCGCCGCCGCCAATGCCGGCTGGCTTGATGTCGTCGGCAAAATCGGCAACAGCATCATCGGCGGCAGCGGCAAATCATCATCAGATGATGCTCTTGACAGTGGCGGTGGCGACGTAATTGTCACCAGCAGTGAAGATATTATCGCCAAAGCCCTCGATCAAATTAAGCTGAGTGAAAAAATTGCCGCCAAAACCCGGGAGATGAATGCTGAGGTCGGCAAAGTCTTTGTCCGGATTCGGGCCTATCAGGCAATGCAGGGCGCCATCTGGTTTAATCTCGGCAAAGGTTATTACGAACTACGCCGGGATCTGATTGATCTTGACCGCCGGGGCGGCTGCAGCTGCAAAGATTTCTGTCAGCGCACCCGGCAAAAACGGATTTCGCAGATCCGCCTGTTTAACCAGATTGAGATAAAAGCCGGAGATGGTCTGGTTGATTCGGCTGAAACCATCAAGCTCAACAATAAAACCAATCGCAACCTCCGGCGCTCCGTCAGTGAACTCATCAGCCGGAATCCCTTGATCGCAACCGGTTTTGCCGAGCAGATCGAAAGCCAGAACCGCGCTCTGAATTCATTATTAACCGCCTACACCACCCGGGTCGGAGACCTCTATCTGGCCCTTAATTCAGCCGAAAACACCTTTAAAAAGATCGCGCTCGAGTTTGGCCGGGCCGAAAGAAATATGGGGGCCGCGATCAAGAAATACAACCAGCAGAGCGGCCTGGTTGCCGCTGAAGCCACTAAACATGTCGGCATCCTGGCCTTACATGCCGCCAAGCTCAGCTCATTATTAAAGGACCATGACCGCAGTTTCTGGCAGAATATTCAACTCGGCGCCCAGGTTGCCAATCTCCTCAAACGGATTGGCGTATTAAGTAAAACTCTGGCTCAATTTGCCAAAACCCGCCAAAAATTCGCCCGGCAGTCAACCTCAATCAAAGAATCCGGAGCCCAGGCCCGCGAAGAGATCCGGGCCTCGGGAATCGCAATACGCAGCTTGAGAAAAAAACTTAACCGCTCGTGGGACAAGCAGGTTGCCGCGATCAACAAACTGGCAAAAAAAGAGAAATTAAAGGTTAAAAATCTCAAAACCGAAATGGCGGCGATCAATAAAAAGAATCGCCGGCAGAGCGGTCGGCTCTATGCCCGGCTCCGTAAGGAAGCTGAACTGAAAGCCAATAAAGCCTTCGGCAAGCCGGTTTTTTAAAGTTGTAAAAAATTGGTAACTATTCAGCCAAATCCCCCCCACCTTCTGGAGGGGGCGGGGGTGGTTTTTCGTAAGCGGTTGCGGAAACGATTTCGTTGTTTTTCGGAAGCGAGCGGGAGCCCATCAGCATTGCAACTGTTTGAGCGTAAGCGAGTTTTGCAAGGCGGGCGCAGCGAGCGTAAGGA
>WFRP01000005.1 GCA_015486505.1 Pseudomonadota bacterium
GAATAATAACTAACGCGAGAACAAATCTCGTAACCCAAAGGGCCGCCCCGGCCCGCAGATAAGTACTCTTAGCAGAATATTGCTTGTTTTTTTGAACAATAAATGTTTTGTAAGGTACTAATGAACACCTGATTGTAGTAAAAATTTTTTTCAAAGTCAGCATATTTTCAATCCTAAAGCTTACAGTTGACCCAAATATTTAGCCATCCCAGGACTTTTACGACGCCATCAAAGTTGATTTATCATAATATACCTCATCTGGTATTTTGTCACCTAATGATTGATGGAAACATTTCTGATTGGTAAATATTCAGCTAACCCGTAAATTCCGGGGACACAATCCCGATTTCCTGCGGAGAATCAGGTTATGTCCCCGGAATTTACTGAAATCCAGTAAAATTCGATGTTTTCTACTCATGCTGAATAGTTACTCTGATTGTAAAAATGTAGTGTCACAAACAAGGCTAAATTTCATTGATTATCTCTCCAGGTTAATGATATACATTAATCTCCTTATAAACAATATATTCGGTTCGAGAATGTTTTTCCCAACCAAAGGAGGTTTTGCCAAATGGATTCCAGACAAAGAGTTATGGCTGCGTTAGCCCGCCAACCTTATGACCGAGTGCCGGTTTTTCCGCAGCTCGGAGACCATGCCGGCGCGCTGCTCGGCTATGATATCAGTGAAATGTTTAATGACCCGGAAAAATCGGTTAAAGCCCATCTTGAAGCTTTGGCTCTATACCACTACGACGCGGTTACGATACAGATCGAAACAAGTTGGCCGATTGTTGAAGCTTGCGGCGGTGAGGTTAACTATCCGATAGGCAAGTCACCGTGGATTACCAAACATCCGTTATTGGGGCCGGTAGAAGAGATTGCCGATTTCCCGCTGCCAGATTTTAGTAAGTGCGAAAGGGTGGTTAACCTGCTTGCCGGAACCAAAAAACTGAAAGCGGAAACCGACGTCCCGGTTGTTGCTTTCGTTACGGGACCGTTGACCATGGGCTTTCACCTTTTCGGCTATGAAGATGGGGTTAAAATAATTGCCAAAAATAAAGAATTTATGCCGGCTTTAACCAGCAAAGCAACTGAAATCATTGTTGCCTATGCCCGTTTAATCAAAGAAGCTGGAGCCGACCTGTTGGTTATCTGCGAACATGACGCCCAGATGGTCTCGCCGATGTATATCAAGAAATTCTGCCTGCCTCACCTGCCCAAGATTCTTCATGTCTTTGAATTTAATATCCTTCATGCCTGCGGTAAGGTGATGAAACACTTTGAAGTAAACGCTGCTGGATTGCAAAAGCTGGCGGGCTTAAGTGCGGTTTCGGTCGGGGCGGATGTCGATATGGCCAGTTTACGGACGCTACTGGGCGACTCGATCAGTGTGATCGGCAATATTGACCATATCAACCTGATTCCCAATGCCGACCCGGCCGAGATCTCCCGGGTCTGCGGACAAGTTGTAAAAGAAAACAGGGACGTACCCGGTTTTATGCTGGCTCCCGGTTGTGAAATCACGGTTGATACGCCATCCGCAAATATTAAAGCGTTTGTTGATGCAGCCAATGCTGAGGGCGTACAATAAACTCAGAATAGTTCAAACGACCGGGCTCTCCATAAAAATTGTTCCACCTTCGTCTGCGGAGAGAATAAACAGCTTTTTCATATTCTCTCCGCTACGAAAGCTTTTTCGAAATGAAATCTTTCATTTTCTGTTTATCCAATGAAATCTCCAACGGTATCAGATCATCCTCAAACAGTACATTGGTTGAACTCCTGAAATTATATTTCCGGGCTTCTTCGGAATCTGTGGTAAAAATGCTCAGATTAATTTTTTCTCCGAATATGTTTTTCATTTCTTCGGCTACACCTATAGCCTTTTTACATGACATTCAATTTGGATTTCCGCTATGAAAAACTTTTAATTTAGCCATAATTTTTCCTCCTGGGCACATTCCTTGGGAATATTGGTTTAAGGTTGCTTCTTTAAGCCTTTAGGATCAGAACGTTAGAACCCGCAGGCAAACTGCAAAGTTATAATGGTATGGTCTTCTATGAGATTTTTAACTTCTTGGTCCTGATTCACAAAAGTTGCATCGAGCGTCAGCTTGTTGGCAGCACCTTTGATAAAATAATTTAGACCAAAACCATAGACAAAGGTGTCATCTTCACCATTTTCATCTGAGTAGATATCTTGCATTTGGATGTAAGGTTGCAGATTTCCACGTAAAACTTTATCACCAAAGTAGTAGCCGGATTTTACCGAGAGGAGATAGCCATCATCGCCAGCACTGAAATGGGTCCAGGTGATGCCGTTAGCACTGTGGGAGACTTTGATATAAGAGGCAGAAAAAGTCAGGTTGTCACCCTGGTTTATGGGTTGGTCATAATGCAGGTCGACAGTCCAGGCAAAATAATCATCCTTCTCGCCCCCCACGAACAGATCATCCTGGTAGTCAGCACCTATGCCGAGGGCAAGAATATGTTTCGCACCAAGGTAATTGTCGGAGTTGAACCATCCGGTTTCCGTATCGTAGAAATTATAGCTTAAGCGCCCGGCAAACCTCATGGTATCATCGGGGTTCTTCGCATTTTTTTCTTCACCGTCCCCCACCATAAAACGGTACTGCAACCTATCTTCTATGACATTGCCCCACAGGGTAACAGAATCATCGCGGCCAATATTACTGGGGTAAAAGATACCGCTGCGTAGTCCCCCCTGCCCCCAATCGAGATCGACAGTAAGCAATGATTTGGTAGAGGTAGTACCATAATTACGAGTAAAGGGGATGTACATGCGCCCGGCTTGAACAATCAGGTCATTACCGATCAATTTATAGGCAACCCAACCGTCACGAAGGGCAATTCCTGAACCCAAGCCCTTACTGGAATCATTTTCAATCTCATCCATTCCCAATTTATCTCCGGCAAAATGTACAAAAAAACTCAGTTCCGGAGTTACTGTACCTTTGAGATAGAAGTAACTGCGTCGGATGAGAAAATCATTCAGGTCATCATCTTTTTCACCGTCACCGTTCGTATCCATGTCTGATACGTACTGATACCAGACCTGCCCCCACCAACCTGCGCTTAAAGATACATCACCTTTTTTATAGATTTCCATCGACCACACTGTGGAAGGTAGCAAAAAGCAAATGGCAAGACATATAAGAATTTTTTTCATTTTTGCGTTTCCTTTCCAATTGACAACTGCCGAACGTCATAAATCAGCTACCCTTAATTTACGGGTTAGCAGAATAGTTACTACAAATGAAAAATTGACAAGTCAATTTTAAGGAGTACCTTTAGAGTGGAAAACCCTCAGGCTGTCGAAAACGTATTATTCAGGGGCACCAGACATATATAATCCCACAACGCCGATAACGATTAATGTCAGATATAACAGGCGTTGCATTGTCATCCGTTCGCCGAAAAAGTAAACACCGATAAGTACAACGATAACGGTACCGACAGCGCACCATATCGCATAGGCAACACTAATATCAATGACCTTTACTGCAATCGTAAGGCTGACAATACTGGCCGTGTAGAATACAAAAATTCCCATGGTTGGCAAAGGTTTCTGGAAACCCAGCGACAGTTTCATGCAAGTGGTTCCTGAAACCTCAAATAATATTGCTGTCATCAGATAAATCCAATGCATTACAAATAATCGAGCCTCTTAATGTTTTCTAGCTATAAAACGACCTTGCGCAATCTTCCTTTGCTCGGCCAAAGTCTGTAAAAACTGCATCTCTTCAGCCATGGATTCTAGTTTTTCTACTTCATAATTCAAAATCTGCAGTGCGTCATAGGTTAGTTGTTGGTCGATCATGGCAAGATACAAACTGATATAGGGGGCAAATCGCTCTGTATCCAAGGCCTCAATTACTTCACAACCTTGATTCTCCAATAATTTTCGATATCCGCTGATTGATTGCACATTTGGGAATTTCATAAAGGCAAGAAATCTTGCGCTTTCCTCTTTACTCATCGATTCATCACCGGTCACCCAATCTGTGAAGGCAATCGTTCCCCCCGGTTTTGTAATCCTAACAGCCTCTTTGATTAACTTCAACTTATCAACCACATAACACCAGGCATCCTCCCCCCATACAAAATCCACACTGGCATCCGCCAAGCCGCAATTACAAGCATCCGCCAACACGAGTTCTATATTTTTTAGGCCTTCCCGCTGACAACGTTCACGTCCTCGTTCGATAACGGTTTCGGCCGCGTCAAATCCGATCATTTTCCCCACAGCGCAAAATCGCACCAGAAACCGCATACCTGCACCATTACAGCAACAGAGGTCAGCCCCTTCCTCTCCAGCAGAAATCCCTGCACGTTTCGACAAATCCATACTCGACTTAAAACCACCGATATGAATCTGCTGTCCCATTATCAATTCCCAAAGATTGCCTTCAGCACCGTTATACACATTTCTGACATCGTCGAGTTTTACGTGGCTCATAAGTCCTCTCCTTTTCCTATTCAATAATTAATGTAATGTTATGGTATCACAACGTTGTCAAGACGTGAAAAAGATGATTTGCAGATAAATGTTGCGAGATCAATGTATGAAGTTATGTTTATATGAGCAACCGCTGGTATACTAAAACTTTTAGGGTTTGATTGTCAAGGATTTAATGAATGCTCAGAAGCGTCGGTTACGGCTTAGGATTAAGTCATTAGGTTGCTGATCTACAGAAAATCTAATGCGGGAATAAATCCCGCAACCCAGTCGAGCCTTTTCGGCCCGCAAATAAGTACTCTTATCAGAACATTTTCTTGTTTTAAAACAAGAAAATGTTCTGTAAGGCACTAAAATGGCAACCAAATGCAACTCGGGATTGTGTAGCCTGAATTTACGGGTTAGCTGAAGAGTTACCTATTCCCCCCCCACCACACAAGTCAGTAATTGCAACTGTTTTTTGCAAGTTATAGATCTTGAATGGAGTTGTAAACGTAGCTTTTTTGAGGCAGGTTTTGACGTTTTCAAGATCCGTTGTCGAACAGGTTAGACTCATACCGCAATCGGAGCTGATTTCTCGTGGAACCGGGACCATCTCAATCGGGATGTCGGCTTCCAGCAGGAGCTCTTCGGCCAGCATAACATTGTGAATTGAGTGAAAAATCAGATAGAGTTTTGCTTCCGGCTGAGCCTTCATTTATTGCAACCTCCAGCAATTTCGGAGATTGCGGTGACAACCTCCGCCATCTCTTTTTCGGTGTTGAAAAATCCCGGAGCCAGCCGCACGGTTCCGGTTGGAAAAGTAGCTATATTCTGATGGGCCCGGGGCGCGCAGTGAAGGCCGACCCGGGTCATGATGTTGAAATCATGATCAAGGCGGTAGCCGATTTCAGCACAATCCCGGCCCGCCAGGGTGAAAGATAGTACCGCCAGTCCCTCATCTTCAGTCCGAGGTGTAAAAAGCTTCAGTCCGGGGATTTCCCTTAAATTTCCCCGCAGGATGTGCATAAGTTTTTGTTCGTGGGCAAGAATGTTTGGGCTGCCGATCTTTTCGATAAATTCAAGACCTGCTTTAAGACCGGCTAAACCGGCGGTATTCGGGGTGCCGCTTTCGTAACAGTCCGGTAAAAACTCAGGTTGAAATTCAGTTTCCGAGCGGCTGCCGGTGCCGCCGTAGGAGAGCGGTTGCGGGGTAATCCCCGGTTTAATATAGAGACCGCCGGTGCCGGATGGGCCGAAAAGGCTTTTGTGGCCGGTGAAACAGAAAATGTCCGGGTCGAGCTGCTTAAGATCGATGGCCAGGCTGCCGGCGCTTTGGGCGCCGTCGATAACTGAGATAATATTATGTTCTCTTAAAAGCGGCAGCATCTTTGCTAATGGCGCCCGGGTGCCGATGACGTTTGAAGCGTGATTGATAACCGCCAGACGATATTGTCTCTGTTCACACCATGCCGACATTAATTTCAGATCGTAATGACTTGTGGCGGTGCCCGGCAGGATGTCGATTTTAATTTGGCGTAACTCTTCGAGGCGGCGCAGTGGGCGCATGACGGAATTATGTTCAAGGCTGCTGGTTAGAACTCGATCACCCGGCTGCAGGAGGCCGAACAGGGCGAGATTCAGGGCGGCGGTGGCATTTTCTGTGAAAACGATGCGACCAGGATCGTTCAAATTGAAAAGCCTGCTTACCGCTTTCCGGGTTTGGAAAAGCAGGCGGCCGGCCGCGGCGGCCAGTTGATGGCCGGAACGGCCCGGACTGGCGCCGATATTCTCAAGATAGTCAAGTATAGCCGCTGACACGTTTTTGGGCTTGGGGAATGAGGTTGCGGCATTGTCGAGATAAATCATATCCTGAGCACTTTGTCCGGGCCCGTCAAGATGGAGGCAATTTCAAACATATTAGAAACCCGGCCGACACCAAGTTTATCTTTCAGGTGGTAAAAGTCGAGACAGGTACCGCAGACCAGAACGGCACAGCCGGCGTCAGCAAGATCTTTGGAAATTAATCGGGGTCAGACCCCGTTTTTTGCCCGATTTTAAATCTTGGCACCTATCTTGGCACCCAGGCGAAAATCCCGTGACAATTAGCAATCAGTGCGTAAAAAAGGGTTACCAGCTAAAAGCTGACAACCCCATTATTTTTTTTTATGATGCTGTAGCCGGAATCGAACCAGCGCGGGATTTTATCCCGAATATTTTTAAATCCCTCTTAATTTCTTACTTTAGAAGAGCCGTTTTTGGAAGAAATGATTTTTCTGCTGGGTATACTGCTGGCTAACTCTTTAACGAAAAAAGACCTAGCTAACAAATATTAACTAAGCCTTTGATTTTATTGGCGGGCAATGCGGGATTCGAACCCACGACCTTTGGCTTCGGAGGCCAACACTCTATCCAGCTGAGCTAATTGCCCGAATCTGATTTTTTCAGGACGCACCAGATACCACAGTCTGTTAATCTTGACA
>WFRP01000006.1 GCA_015486505.1 Pseudomonadota bacterium
CTGGAAGAGCGTGAGTTTGAACGGGTCGGCGGCGGTAAAACTATCAAAAGCGATGCCCGGGTCGTGATTGCCACTAACCGCGATCTGGAAAAAGAGGTTGCCGCCGGCCGCTTTCGTTCGGATCTGTTTTATCGCTTGAGTGTTTTTCCGATTCACCTGCCGCCGCTGCGCGAACGCGGGGCCGATATTATTCTTTTAGCGGATTTCTTCGTCCAGAAGCGCGGTGAAGAGATGGGTTGTAAAATTTCCCGGATTGACTCTTCAGCAATTGATATGCTGATCTCCTATCACTGGCCCGGTAATGTCCGGGAACTACAGAATGCTCTGGAGCGGGCCATGGTTCTCGCGACTGACGGAATTATCCACGGCTATCAGCTGCCGCCGTCCCTGCAGATGGCCACCGCCGCTGAGGAGAGTGATTCCGGTGAAGAGGGAAGCGCTAACTTTCAGGCTATGGTCAAGTCCTATGAGACGACTTTGATTGTTGAAGCCTTGAAGAAAACCCGGGGTAACCAGACCAGGGCGGCAAAATTGCTGGGTACGACGAAACGGGTAATTCAGTATAAAGTTACTAATCACGAGATTGATTATAGAAAGTATCGCGGTGTTAAAGTGTGACGCAGCAGATGAAGAATTTTTACGACGCTATCAATTTTTACTTAGTCATTTCGAGATTCTTCGGGTGCATCTCCCAATCTTATGATACAAAAATGTAGAATTTGCTATTAGCGGCTGCTACAATTTTGTATCATAATATATAAGTCATTGAATAGTTAGTTGTTTTTATTTGATTGCTAGCTTTTTCCAGACGTTTTACCGGCTTGCTTGACATAGATAGCGATACATTATTGTATCGCTATCTATGTTTTAAAAGGTTGTGATTCCTTTTGGAAAAGGATGACATGTTCAGCCCGGGCCTCAAATTACAGGATTTTCAGAGAAAAATAATCGGGTTGGCACAGGCTCTGCAATATCTCTGGGAAATTTGTTGGTAATTATGAAATTCAATGCGGGAACAACTCCCACAACCCAATCCAGCCTTTTCGGCCTGCAAATAAGTACTCTTATCAGAACATTTTCTTGTTTTTTCAAACCGAAAATAACCTGTAAGGTACTAATGGCGTTGCAAAAAGTTCTGCTATACTGGCGTCAGTTAATATTTTCAGGTGTAAGAGATACTGTTTGTATAGTCTCTCACCTGAAAATATCAACTTCCTTGTCTAGCGAAATTTTTGCTGAGCCATTCCGTTTTGTTTAATCTATAAAGTAAAAAAGTGGTGCCGGGCTTGATATTTGCGTTTCCCAGCAACATGTCAAGCCGGGCACCGGTTACAGAGGGGCGAAGCCAAAGTTCGCTTAGGCTCGATTTTAATTTATTCAAGACTTGCAGACTTGGGGGTAGAGAAAAAATGTCTGATTATAAATTTATTACTTATGAAGAAAAAGCGGGCGCGGCGTATCTGACAATTAACCGGCCGCCGTTAAACTGGCTTGACATCGCGACTATGGCCGAGATGAATCAGGCTCTGGATACGGTGCTTGCCGCCGGGCCCGAACTCAAGGTTCTGGTGATTCAGGCCGCCGGCAATAAGGCTTTTTCGGTGGGGGTTGATGTCGGCGATCATTCGGAAGACAGAGTTGATCTGATGATCTCAACTTTCCACGGCATTTTCCGGCGTCTCGACCGGATTGAAATCCCGACGATCGCCGCCGTGCACGGCGCGGTTTTGGGCGGCGGCTGTGAAGTGGCGCTTTTCTGCGATATGATTATCGCGACCGAGAAGATCAAGATCGGTCAGCCGGAGATTAAGCTTGGCGTTTTCCCGCCGATCGCAGTGGCGGCGCTGCCCAACATTGTCGGCCCGAAAAAAGCTTATGAGATGATTCTTGGGGGTGAAGCCCTGCGTGCCGATGCGGCGCTGGCCTGTGGCCTGGTCAATAAAGTGGTGCCGGTTGATGATTTTGCCGCCGAGCTCGACAAGTTCGTCAAGATCTTCACCGCAATCAGCACGTCGGCCTTAAAATCAACCAAACGGGCTCTGAAAGCGGCATCCGGTAAACCCTTCAGTGCGGCTCTGGATACGGCTGAAGGTGCCTATCTTAATGATTGTATGCGTAATGCCGATGCCCGGGAAGGGATTAATTCATTCCTGGAAGAGCGCCAACCGGTCTGGACCAATAAATAAACAAATTTATGGATAGTGGGGACAGAATTTATTCTGTCCCCGGTTATAGAGGGCGCAGCAAAGTTCGTACAGCCCCTCAATGACTTTGCGGTTATAAGGAGATTGATATGTCTGAAGTTCCTGCGAAAATTAAAACCTGGCAGATGGTAAAACCGGGTGAGTTAAAGTTGACGGAAGTTGATATGCCGGAGATTAAAGCCGGTGAGGTCTGTGTCAAGGTTGCCGGCTGCGGCATCTGTCATACCGATCTCGGTTTTTTTTATGACGGAGTGCCGACCGTCAACGAGCCGCCCCTGACCTTAGGGCATGAGATCAGCGGCGTGATTGTCGGCGGCGCTGCCGGGATGATCGGTAAAGAGGTGATTATCCCGGCGGTTATGCCCTGCAATGAGTGTGAAATCTGTAAGGCGGGGCGTGGTAACCGCTGTCTGAAACAGAAGATGCCGGGCAACAGCATCGGTATGTACGGCGGTTTTTCCAGTCATATTGTGGTTCCGACCGCGGGACTCTGTGTTATCGAAGATCGCGGTGCGCGGCCGCTGGCCCATTACGCGGTGGTCGCCGATGCCGGAACTACACCTTATCAGGCGGCGATCCGGGGCGCTCTCGATCAGCCCTATTTCCCTGACGGGGATCTGGTGGTGGTCACCGGGGCCGGCGGCGGGGTTGGGACTTATATGACCCAGATTGCCAAAGCGCTGGGCGCCAAAGCCGTGGTTGCCATTGATATTGACGATGAAAAACTGGAACGGGCCCTCAAATACGGGGCTGATCTGGCGATCAATCCGCTGGGTAAGAGCAATAAAGAGGTTAAAGCCGAGATTAAAGCATTCTGCAAAGAAAAAGGCTATCCCCATAATTACGGCTGGAAGATTTTTGAGTGCTCCGGCAGTAAACCGGGTCAGGCTTTAGCGCTCGATCTGCTCTCTTTTATCGGGAAACTGATTGTCGTCGGTTACTCTATGGTCAAGCATGAGTATATGCTCTCCAAACTGATGGCCTTTGATGCCGAGATGATCGGCACCTGGGGCTGTCACCCGAAATACTATCCGGCGGTGCTGGAGATGGTGCAGAATGGTAAGGTCGAAATCGATGCTTTTCTTGAAACCCGGCCGATGAGCTCGATTAAAGAGTCTTTTGCCGAAGTCCACGCGGCCCCGATCAGCCGCCGGATTGTTCTGATACCGGATTTTGAATAAACAATAATTGTAACGATTCAGCCGAATCCGGGGTCGGACGCGGTTTTTCTCCGCTAGGCGTTAAGATTTCTGTTTTTCCAGCACTCGCTTCGCCCGCATTGCAAAACTCGCTACGCTCAAACAGTTGCAATGCTAATGGGCTCCCGCTCGTTGGGAAAAACGACGAAATCGTTTCCCGGGCCGCAAGGCCCTGTTTGGGTTGCGGGAGTTGTTCCCGCATTAGTACCTTACAGGTTATTTTCTGCACCAAAAAACAAGATTTAATAATCAGAAAATGTTCTGATAAGAGTACTTATTTGCGGGCCGC
>WFRP01000007.1 GCA_015486505.1 Pseudomonadota bacterium
ACCCAATTGGGCTTTTTGGCCCGCACCCGGGGGGCAATCCGCTGGTCGCACCCCAAGGGCACTTCCGTTGGGCGCAAATAAGTACTCTTATCAGAACATTTTCTTGTTTTAAAACAAGAAAATAACCTGTAAGGCACTAATGGGCTCCCGCTCGCTTCCGAAAAACAACGAAATCGTTTCCGCAACCGCTTACGAAAAACCACCCCTGCCCCCTCCAAAAGGTGGGGGGGGTAAAATTTGGCTGAATAGTTACACCAAAATCAAGAAAATCGCCCCGGCTATTTGCTTTTCACAACTTTTTATGTTATTAATCCAGTCAGAGGTATGGCTGTTACGATTTTGAAAAGGAGGGCGCCCCATGGAAACTCAACAAGCTAGTGCACATATATCCGCATTATCCCGTATGAACGCTTTTTACGGAATCCCGAACCTCTCACAGGAAACCACGGCCGCGGTTGAACAGGGTTTGCCGGCCCCGGAAGTCTATACTCCGGAAAAAAACCAACCGGCCCCGGCCCCGGAAGATACCAGTGCCGAAAATGCGGCCGAAAGTTTTTTTACTGAAGCAACCGAGCAGGTCGAGATCAGTGATCAGGCACAGGCCCTGCAGCAGCAGGCGCAACAGGCCCTCGCGGAACCGGCAGCGGCCGGCAATGCCGCCGGAGAAGAAACTCAACCGGAGTCACCAATGGAGTCGCCGGCAGCCGAACAGCTTAACAGCCCAAATGCCGGAGCTGCGCCGACAAACGGCCCTAACAAAGCCCCGGCGGCGGCCTCGGCTTTAAATGCCGAAGCACCACCATCAGCACCGGAAAACAATGCCGCCGCGCTGCCGCCGGAAGGTGCTTACGCGGCCGAACAGCCCGGCCCGCTTAATCAGCCGGCGGCCGGTCCCGGCGCTAACCCTAATGCCGGCCAGCCCGGAGCTCTGTTCAGCGCCTTGGGGTAAGCTTTTCAGAGCACAAACCGACCCCAAACCCAAAAAGGGTAACAGTTAAAGAAACTGTTACCCTTTTTCTATACGGTGATAACAAAACCCAAGCCAACCAGAGGGCTGTCACCAGAACAGTCGTACTCTCTCTAATCAGACCTTGTAATAATCACGATACCACTGCACAAACCTGGCGATGCCGGTCTCCAGCGCGGTCTCCGGGCTGAAACCTACCGCCTGATTCAGCGCCGCGACATCAGCATAGGTAGCCGGCACATCGCCGGGTTGCATCGGCAACAGCTCTTTCTGGGCTTTCCGCCCTAAAGCCTTCTCGATTAAGGCAATAAAATCAAGTAATTTTACCGGACTGTGATTGCCGATATTGTAAAGCCGGTATGGGGCCGGGCTGCTGCCGGGATCCGGCGCGGTTCCGTCCCAGTCAGGGTTGGGCGCCGCGATGTTCGGCAATAATCTAACTATCCCTTCGACGATATCATCAACATAAGTAAAATCCCGCTCCATCCGCCCCTGATTAAAAACTTTAATCGGCTCACCGGCAAGAATCGCTTTGGTGAAAAGAAAAAGTGCCATATCGGGCCGGCCCCAGGGGCCGTATACCGTAAAAAAACGTAAACCGGTCACCGGTAGATCATAAAGATGGCTGTATGAATGGGCCATCAACTCGTTGGCCTTTTTACTGGCGGCATACAGGCTTAAGGGATGATCAACATTATCATGGACTGAAAACGGCATATTGCGGTTAAGTCCGTAAACCGAGCTTGAAGAGGCGTAAACCAGATGCTCAATCCGGTTATGCCGACACCCTTCCAGGATATTGAGAAAACCGGAAAGATTGCTGTCAACATAAGCCCTGGGGTTCTCCAGGCTGTAACGCACTCCGGCCTGGGCCGCCAGATTGACCACCCGTTGAAAAGAATAGTCCTGAAAAAGCTTTTTAATTCCCGGGGTATCGACCAGATCAAGTTCGACAAAAGTGAATTTTCGCTCCTTGAGCAGAATCGCCAGACGGTCCTTTTTCAACTGCACATCGTAATATTCATTGAGGTTATCGAGTCCGACCACCTCAATCCCTTCAGCCAAAAGTCTCCGACTCAAATGAAAACCGATAAAACCGGCCGCTCCGGTCACTAAAACCTTCATCCAGACAAACCTCAAACAGAAAAACCGGGGCGGATTATTCCGACCCGGTTTTTTTTATTAACCAAAAAAATTCCGCAAACAAAAACCAAACTCTACATATCAAGACCAGGAGCTTTGCTGATAAACTGATAGCGACCGTCAAAACAGACGCCGACCCCCTCATCCTCAATGCGAACCACTTTACCATTCATACTGACCCAGGAACCGGCTCCGGAGAAAGAGTTGAGAAAAAGATTCACTTTTAGATCAGTGCCGGCATTTAACTTCTCCCCTTTCGTCAGCAAAAAAGCACCACTGGAAGAAACATCCCGGGTCTTCCAGGCAAAAGTCTGAACCCCATCACCAGCGGGAGTTTCAACAAGGGCCGGAACCTGCAAATTGTACCGGCCAACTACTCTTCTTTCCATAACTATTACTCCTGATTTTCACATCTGCATACAAACGCAACAAATAGTGATGGTTTGCACCGGCCTCAACGCTTAATGCAGGCAAAAGTCTTTGTAAATTAACCTATGAAAACATTCTACAATAAAAAAAACAAAAAAACAATCAGGCAAAAGTATGAAAAAAAGCTTAAATTAAAAAAATTGATTTAGGCAAGATATTTTGAGGCCCATAACGCGGCCTGCAGACGATTGGGAACATTGATTTTCCGGAAGATCCGGTAGATATGACTTTTAACCGTATGCGAACTGATACAGAGGTGGTCGGCAATCTGATCATTAGTTGAGCCGATACCGATCTCAATCAGAACCTCTTTTTCTCTCTCCGATAATGATACCGCCGATTCTGAGATTGTCGCTACCGCTTCAGCCTGACTATCTGCCGCCAACTGCTCCCGGCTCGCGAGAATACTGCGGCTGACCAACCGGCGCGAAAACCAGAGTTCACCGGCGATAATTGCCCGGACAAAACGAGCAAGAAGTGTAGAGACAGCATTGTCATTCAAAACCCCGCGCACGCCGCGTTTGAACAATTCCGCCTCAATTTCAAATTCCGCTGAAAAATTTACCAGGACAAGATATATTTTCGAATCAGTAAGGAGACGGTTACCAAACCCGTCCAGATATTTCAGGATATCATCGGCAGTGTCGCCCGAACAATCACGAATGAGCAGCAGGGAGCGATTTCCGAGCGCCTTCGGGGGCGGGACGGCTTGCCCGTTTTCTCCGACCTGACAGTAAAAACCGAACTCCCGTTCCAGAAAAGACGCCAAAAGCCCCTTCTGGACATTCCGCCGCCCGTCAATAAAAACCAGCCAGTCCTGCACCATAAATTCTGCCAAACTTGCCATAGATAATCCACTAAAACTAAACTACATCCGCATTAGTTTGTGGTACACAATACCAATAACTACTGTTAAATGTCAAGTTACAATTGCAATTTAAGGACGGTACCGAATCAGGCAAAATACTCCAGCGCGCTCCGGGTTACAACCCGCCCCCGGGGCGTCCGGGCCAGGAAACCGGCCTGCAGCAAAAATGGTTCGCAGACATCTTCCAGAGTATCGGATTCTTCGTTCAGGACCGCCGCCAGGGTTTCGATCCCGACCGGGCCGCCGTTAAACTTGTTGATTATTGCGTCCATAAAGAGACGGTCGAGATTATCAAAACCGCGTTCATCAATCTCAAGTTTATTGAGGGCCGCTGCCGCAATTGACTGCGAAACCGCATTATGCCCGTCCACCTGGGCAAAATCCCGAACCCGCTTTAACAAACGGTTGGCAATTCGCGGCGTTCCCCGAGAACGTCGGGCAATTTCAAGCGCCCCGTCGGGATCGAGAGCAATATCGAAGATTCCGGCTGAACGCGCAACAATCCGGGCAAGTTCGTCAACCTCGTAAAATTCCAGGCGCGTAACAATACCGAAACGATCCCGTAGCGGCGACGAAAGCAGGCCGACCCGGGTGGTGGCGCCAACCAGGGTAAAGGGCGGCAGATCCAGAGAAATTGAACGGGCCGCCGGTCCCTGGCCGATGATAATATCGAGCTTGAAATCTTCAAGAGCGGGATAGAGAATCTCTTCCACGGTGCGATTGAGGCGATGGATTTCATCAATAAAAAGGATATCGTGGGGCTGGAGATTGGTCAGAATTGCCGCCAGATCTCCGGGCCGGGTAATTGCCGGCCCCGATGTCCCCCGAATCTGGGCCCCCATTTCCGCGGCCACAATCCGGGAGAGGGTGGTTTTCCCCAGGCCGGGCGGGCCGTAAAGCAGCAGGTGATCCAGGGCTTCAGCCCGGCCCCGGGCGGCTTCAATAAAGACCTTAAGGTTATTAACCGCCTTTTTCTGCCCGATATAATTAACCAGCTGCTGCGGCCGTAAACCCTCTTCGATCGGGCGATCATCCGCATTAAGCCCCGGTTCCAGCAAACGTTCCTCAACCACGATGAAACTCCCGCAAGGCCATTTTCAAAAGAACTTCAAGGGGCTCATCCGGATATTTCCGGAGTATGCCGGTAACCGTGGCGGCAACCTCATTTTCACGATAGCCCAAAGCTGCCAAAGCCGCCAGCAATTCAGAACCGACATCCCGGCCGCCGTTTGCGGCAAGGCCGTCACCTCCCCGCAAATCAGCTAATTCAAGTTCTCCCAGCTCTTTTTTCAGGAATTCTCCCAGTTCGAGCACCAGCCGCTGCGAGAGTTTTTTCCCGACTCCGGGCAGTTTAGCCAGCGCTTTGGCCTCCTTATTCACGAGCTGCCTTTCAAGCTGATCAATACCGGCTCCGGAAATAATAGCAAACGCCAGTTTGGGCCCGACCCCGTTAACCTTGAGCAGACGCAGAAACATGGTCTGTTCGCGCTGTTCGAAAAAACCGTAAAGAAAAATCTGATCGTCGCGAAAGCGGGTCGTCACCCATAAAATCAGCTCGTCGCCCAGGAGCGGCAACCGCTCGCGGGTGGCGGCCGAGATTTGCAGGGTATAACCGACGCCTGAAGCTTCGACAATAACCTCGGATTCATTCCGGAAAACTAATATCCCGCGAATTCTCCCGATCATCGGCTCCGCCATCCCTGTAAACGGTTCTGGTGGTGATGACAGATAGCAACGGCGAGAGCATCGGCGGCATGTTCACCCGTAACCTTTTCAACCTTAAGCAATTTTTTTACCATATGCTCGATTTGATCCTTGCCCGCCTTGCCGTAACCGGCCACCGTCTGCTTTACGGTCGCCGGAGGGTATTCAAAGATTTCAAGGCCGTAACGGGCCGCCGCCACCATAACCGCGCCCCGGGCCTGGCCCAAAACCAGCATACTTTTAACATTACTGCCGTAAAATATGCCCTCAAACGCCACCTGCTCCGGTTGATATTCCTCGAGAAGCGCGGCGGTCTGATCGTATAAAAGAGCAAGTTTCCTGCCGACATCGGCCCGGGCCGGCAGCTTTAACTGTTCATCATGACGGTAGATAAGTTTACCTGATTTCTGCTCGACCAGGCCGAAACCGGTCACCGTACTCCCGGGGTCAACCCCTAAAACCAGCACCTGGGTTTAACTCTGCAGCTCTTCCAGCAGAGCATCGTCAATGTCGAAATTTGAATAAACCTTCTGAACATCATCGCAATCTTCAAGATTATCCATTAAGCGCAGCATCTGTTCGGCGTGTTTTCCGGTAAGCTCAACCGTATTCGAAGGTATTTTGTCAACCGCGGCCGAGGCCATCTCGACCCCGGCTTTCTCCAGGGCCTGACGCACAACTTCAAAGCTCTCGGGGGCGGTATAAATCTCGATAACATCTTCCCCTTCCTCATCAACCACATCATCGGCCCCGGCCTCAAGCGCGAGTTCAAACAGAGCTTCAGCGTCGACTTTATCCCGCTCACAAACAATCAGCCCTTTGGTCTCAAATATCCAGGCAACACAGCCGTTCTCGCCCAGATTGCCGTTCCCCTTGGCGAAAATATGGCGAATATCGGCCGCAGTCCGGTTCTTGTTATCGGTCAGAATATCCAGCATAACAGCGGCGCCGCCGGGGCCGTAACCTTCATAGGAATACTCTTCGTAATTAACCCCGTCAAGTTCGCCGGTGCCTTTTTTTATCCCGCGTTCGATATTATCCTTGGGCATATTGGCCGCTTTCGCCGCCGCCACCGCCGTCCGCAGCCGGGGGTTCATCTCCGGGTCACCGCCGCCGGCTCGGGCGGCAACAATAATTTCCTTGATTATTTTGGTAAACAACTTACCGCGCTTGGCATCAGCAGCACCTTTTTTATGCTTGATACTGCTCCATTTATTATGACCTGACATAACTAAACTCCAGATATATTGTTGTCTATTCGCAATCGTGCGAGATTGCCGTAATTTACAGTTTTTGTCAAGACGTAAAAAGGCCGGCACCTTAAATAAGTACCGGCCTTCAGTCTTAATGCGGGAACAGGCCCCCGCAACCCAAAAGAAAGTTATCGGCCCGCAAACAAGTACTCTTATCAGAACATTTTCTGGATATTAAATCTTGTTTTTTGGTGCAGAAAATAACCTGTAAGGTACTAATAAAGCAAATGCAGATCGTTTACATCTTCATCAGTAAAGGCGCGATAACCAATGAAACGATAGACATCAATTTGATCAGGATGTTCATGGCCGGACCGGAGGTATCCTTGAAAGGATCGCCAACCGTGTCACCGGTAACCGCCGCTTTATGAGCATCGGAACCTTTACCACCACAATTACCCTCTTCGATGTATTTTTTCGCGTTATCCCAGGCACCACCGGCGTTGGACATAAACAGCGCCATGAAAACACCGGTCAGAGTCGCACCGGCGAGCATACCACCCAGGGCTTCAGCGCCAAGACCGTAACCGACCGCGATCGGAGCAATAACCGCCATCAAACTCGGAACCACCATCTCTTTCAGGGAAGCGGCCGTACTGATGTCAATACATTTTTCATATTCAGGTTTACCGGTACCTTCCATAATCCCCGGGATTTCCCGAAACTGACGCCGTACTTCTTCAACCATGGCGTAAGCCGCTTTACCAACTGAAGACATGGTCAGGGCACCGCACATGAAAGGAATGATTCCGCCGATGAACAGGCCGATAACCACCATCGGATTGGTCAGGTTGATAACTTTCAGACCGACCGCGGAACTATAAGCTGAGAACAGAGCCAGAGCCGTAAGGGCGGCGGAACCGATAGCAAAACCTTTACCGATAGCCGCTGTGGTGTTACCCAGAGCATCAAGACTATCCGTAATCGCGCGGGTATCGTCACCGAGTTCACACATTTCCGAAATACCACCGGCGTTATCGGCAATCGGACCGTAGGCGTCAACCGACATGGTAACCCCGACGGTTGCCAGCATGCCAACCGCGGCAATACCGATACCGTAAAGACCGATAAACTTGTAACCACCGAAAATAGCGGCACAGATCAAAAGAACCGGAATCGCGGTACTTTCAAGACCGACGGCCAGACCGGTGATGATGTTGGTTCCCGGACCAGTCTGACTGGCTTCGGCAATTTTGACAATCGGACCGGCAGCGGTGTAGTATTCGGTAACCAAACCGATCAGGATACCACAGGCACATCCAAAAGTCAGAGCCCAGAAAACGCCGACCGGCAGACCCATATATTTGGCCGCCCAGTAAGCTCCGATCAAAAGAGCGCCGGCACCAACGAAGGTGCAGTAGCGCAGGGCATCAGCCGGATTGTATTTTTCGAGAATCTTCATCGAAAGGATACCCAGCATTGAGCTTAAAATACCAATCATAACCACCAGCAGAGGATAGGCCATGAAAGTGTAACGAGCCGATTCATAAACCGCCCCGGTCGCCGTAGCCCCGATAGCGATGGTTGCAATAACCGAACCGACATAAGATTCAAAGATATCAGCGCCCATACCGGCGATATCACCCACGTTGTCACCAACGTTATCAGCGATTGTGGCCGGGTTACGCGGGTCATCTTCCGGGATACCGGCTTCAACCTTACCCACCAGGTCGGCGCCGACATCGGCCGCCTTGGTGTAGATGCCGCCACCGATACGAGCGAACAGGGCGATAGAACTGGCGCCCATCGCGAAACCGCTGATATAGGTTGAAGTTTCAGGGGAGCCACCATAGAGGTAAAAGAGAATGCCGATTCCAATCAAACCGAGAGAGGCTACGGACATACCCATTACGGCACCACCGCTGAAGGCAACGCTCAAGGCTTTTGCCTGGCCGGACTGGTTGGCCGCGGCTGAAGTCCGGACATTGGCGCGGGTCGCGGCGACCATGCCGAAATAACCGGCAAAGACTGAACAGATAGCCCCACCTAAAAAGGCGTAGGCGGTCTGCTCGCCGAGCATACCGTAAAGCAGCGCGAAAACGACCACAACAAAGACAACCAGAACCTTGTATTCACGTTTCAGGAAAGCCATTGCTCCCGAGTGAATAGCTTCGGCCAGATCCTTCATCTTGTCGCTACCAGAATCCTGCTTAACGACATACGAGTAGAGCACACCGGCAAAAAGGAGCCCGAGCACTCCCAGAATAGGTGCGTACATTGTGTAACTTTCCATACTTTTCCTCCATTGCAATAAAGCGGTTTCAGGTTAAAACTTAAATTACTTAAAACCCACATACACATAAACGTTTTCCCCGAACTTAAAACCCCGGGAAAACAAAATTACTTACTCCTGATTTCCTGCCGGAACCCTCCGGCAATTCAACTGATTCATAGCGGCAACCAAACCGAAATTAAAAAAATGCTGCAACCCGCCGTAGAGCCGCTGATTGACATCTTCAACTACCCGCAGTTCTTCCGGGCTGAAACGACCCAAAACATAATCGACCGTATCCTGCGGATTTTTCTCCGGCGTATCGACCCGCGGCGCACCGGCAATTCCCAGCCGCAGCCGCAGAAAATCGGCCCGGCCAAGCTCCGCGATTATTGATTTTATACCATTGTGGCCGCCGCTACCGCCACCCTGCTTCAATTTAATCCGGCCCAGGCCAAGATCAAGATCATCATGAATCACTATAATCCGCCGGGGATCAAGATCTTCCTGCCGTTCCCGCAACGCCCGCAGCGTAACCCCGGAACGATTCATAAAGGTCCCAGGCTTCAGCAGGACAACCAGCCTGCCCGCCAATTCCCCCGGCATAATATCAGCCTGCAATTCTTCTATAAATGTAAAAGAACTCGTCGAACCAAGCTTTTTTGCGATAAAATCAACCGCGATAAAACCGAAGTTATGCCGGGTTGCCGCATATTCCGGCCCGGCATTACCGAGACCGACGATCAGAAAAACATCATTCGGCAGAAAAGTTGCTATTCCGCGGCTCCGTCACCTGTATTTTCAGTTTCAGCCCCGGCTTCATCAACGACGCCGTCTTCATCATCAGTAAGGACAACTTCCTCTTTGGTTGCCGCCTGCACCGTGACCACGGTAAAATCAATCGACGCGTCAAATTCAAGCCCTTCAACTTCCAGGTCACTGATATGAATAGCATCGCCGATACCCAGGTTCGTAACGTCAATAACAATGTTATCGGGAATTGCCTTCGGCAGGCATTTAACCTGCAGTACCCGACGTACCGGCTGCAGCAGACCGCCCTCAGCAACACCGATCGCCTTGCCTTCAAAAACCAGCGGCACTTCAACCTGGATCTTCTCACCATAGCGAACGCCATAGAAATCGACATGAATAACCTTGCTGCTAACCGGATCCCGCTGAATATCCTTGACGATGGAAAGCATTTCATCCGTCTGACCGGCGCCATCAACATCCAGTGCCACCAGTCCATTGGCACCGCCATCCAGTAAAAACTTATCAAAAACCGCCCGGTTAACCGCAAATTGAGTCACATCACACTGCTTACCATAGCGCACTGCCGGAATTTTACCAACACTGCGTAATTTCCGGGCAAAGCCCTTACCGCTCTCAGTTCGGGTCTCAACTGCTAATTCCGCAATTGCCATAATAATTAATCCTCCATGAACTAATGCGGG
Organism: Pseudomonadota bacterium; assembly: GCA_015486505.1. GTDB lineage: Bacteria > Desulfobacterota > Anaeroferrophillalia > Anaeroferrophillales > Tharpellaceae > Tharpella. The sequence goes on from WFRP01000007.1 coordinate 10,031, forward strand.
AACAATCCCGCAACCCAATCGGACCTTTCCGGCCCGCAAATAAGTACTCTTATCAGAACATTTCTTGTTTTTTTGAACAAGAAATAACCTGTAAGGTACTAAAAACGTTTCGGACCGCCAATTTATGCTTTCCCTGCCGCGGCCCTGAGTCTCTCTGCGCGAAAACCGCTTTAATCTCGCGCCATCAACCAAACAAGGCGCTGACCGAATCACCGAAATAGATCCGTTTAATCGCATCGGCCAGCAATGATGATACTGAGAGTACTTCTATCTTCGCGCAGGCCTGCGTCCGATCATTCGGCGGCAGGGTGTCGGTAATAATAACTTTTTCCAGTTTTGATTTTTCTATCCGTTCAAGTGCCGGCCCGGAAAGCACCCCATGGGTTGCCAGGCCATATACCTTGGACGCGCCTTTTTTCACCAAAGCGTTGGCGGCCTGTGTCAAAGTCCCGGCAGTATCAATCATATCATCCAGTAAAACAGCAGTTTTACCGTCAATATCACCAATAACATTCATCACTTCCATAACATTCGGGCCGCTGCGGCGTTTATCGATAATCGCCAGTGAAACCTTCAATTTCTTGGCAAATGAACGGGCTCTTTCAACCCCGCCGGCATCGGGTGAAACCACCACCAGATCACCCGCAATATTACTCTTGACATAATCAAGCAGAACCGGTGAAGCATAGAGATGATCCACCGGAATATTAAAGAAACCCTGGATCTGCCCCGCATGCAGATCGACCGTCAAAACCCGGTGAGCTCCGGCCACGGTTAAAAGATCGGCAACCAGCTTAGCCGTAATCGGTGCCCGGGGCGCAACTTTACGATCCTGACGCGCATATCCGTAATAAGGGATAACGGCCGTAATCTCCGCCGCCGAGGCCCGTTTCAGGGCATCAATGATTATCAGAAGTTCCATCAGGTTGGCGTTTACCGGATCGGAGGTCGACTGCACCACAAAAACATGCATTCCGCGCATACTTTCATGCAACTCGACCATAATTTCACCATCGCTGAATCGTTTAACCACCCCTTTACTCAAAGGCTCACAAAGGTCCTTACAAAGAGCATTTGTCAGTAACGGATTTGAATTCCCGCCGAATATCTTCAACCGCTCCATTTGCAGATCCCTTAATAATACCGGAAAACAATAAATTTAAAGGGAACCTCTAAAAATTGCTCTTTTGCCCAACAACTGCGTTAGTCTCAAATTTTAACCCTCAAAATACTCAATGTATTCCTCTGCTTAAAATCTTCGACTGCCTTGTTCTTGAACAAAATTTCTAATTTTTAGAAGAACCCTGAACGTATTTATAATTTATTTATTTATCATGAAAAAGCAGGGCTTCACCTCTGTAACCGCAACGGCGATGGCAGGGGCGGTAGGATTCGAACCTACGCATGCAGGCACCAAAAACCTGTGTCTTACCGCTTGACGACGCCCCTGTAAATGCCGGTGGCAAAAGATGGGCCTCTAATATAGAAAAATATACCACAAGTCAAGCACGATGTGACTTTGCCGGCGTTTTATTTTTTAAGGCAATATCGCTTATTAGTAAAACAGTTACAGATTGCGGGCGAGAAAAAAATCACAATCGCTGTCCCGCCATTCCCGCCGGGCCGCGGCCTCAGCCTGGATTGCCGATTTCAGATCAGCATAGATCGCGTAAACTACAGACCCTGAGCCGCTCAGCAAAGCCCCCAGGGCTCCGGGGCTCTGCTCCAGCCAGGCTTTAATTTCCGTAATCTGCGGATAAGCCGACATTACCGGCAGTTCAAAATCATTCTCGAGAAGATAGTTTGACTTATCGGATTTACGACTGAACTGCCCGATATCATATTCCACTGAACTTTTTTCCGCAGATGCATTAAGGGCGGCATAAGCCCAACCGGTATTAATCGAAAAAGAAGGCTTTACCAGCAAGTAGTAACGTCTTTGCCCGGGCGGCAGCGGCGTAAGGCGCTCGCCGATGCCTTCAACCAGGGCCAATTCCGGCCGCAGAAAAAACGGGATATCGGCCCCAAGTTGCACCGCCATTTCGTTAAGTTCAGCCGCTGTCAATTCAAGTTCATAGAAATCTTTGAGCAGATTCAGCACGCCGGCGGCGTTACTGCTGCCGCCGCCGAGGCCGGCACCGGCCGGGATTCTTTTTTCGAGCCAGAAATGCCAGTGGCCCCGCCGCTCCACCCCCTGTTCATGGGCGGCGGCCACCATTTTCCGGGCGGCTCTGACAACTAAATTATCCGCAGCCGCAAAATCCATCATCTGCGGCGACTCCAGAGAGAAACTGTCCGCAGCCGCCTCTGTAAACTCACAAAAGATCGTATCAACCAGAGAAATCGGCTCCATTACCGTCCGGATCTCGTGATAACCATCTTCCCGCCGGCGCACAATTTTGAGCCCAAGATTGACTTTCGCCGGAGTTGTAATAAAAGTGGAAAAAGAGGAAGCTTCAGCGGCTGAAGCCGTGAAGAAATCATCCATCTTGTTTTTCATGGCCAAAAGCAGGGCCAAAGTATCATCCCGGGGCGTATTCATAACTTGACCCTACCCCAAAACCGCAAACAGGGCCGCACCGGCAATGCTTCCCGGTTTGAGCACTTCCAGACATCCACTTTCATCATCAGCTTTTTCGCGCACACAATTCCGCAGCAGGGCCGAACCGAGAACGACCACCCCGCCTTGCCGTAAATTACAGTTTTCCCGGGCGCTCTTTTCCAGTTCAACCTGCCCCAGCAACAATCCATTTTTGTCCGGGCCGCGAAACTCCAACCGGGAATCATCATTTAATCGCCAGTGGACCGGGGCATCGGTTTTAAGCTCGTATTCCCGGACATTCTGCAAAAGAGAAGCCCGTTCCCGGTCAAAATAGTGGCCGCTGCGGCCGCCTTTTTTCTCCAACAGGGAAACATCGGTTAAGCGCATCGCCTTATCAACCGCTTTACACATATCGTAAACCGTCAATCCGGCCATCGTGACCGCGGTTAAAGCCTCCATTTCGATACCGGTCTGCCCGACCAATGCGGCTTCACCAACAATTATAATAGTTGCCGGGGAATTATTATTTTCAGGAAAAACCGGAATCAGTTCGACCCCGGCCCAGGAGAGCGACAGCGGATGACATAAAGGAATAAGATCACCAGTGCGTTTGGCGGCCAACACTCCGGCAATCCGGGCCGCGGCAAAAACATCTCCCTTGGCAAAACCCCGGGCCGTAATCATTGCCAGGGTTTCAGCCGCCAGTTGAATCCGCCCCCAGGCCCGGGCATAGCGCCGGGTTACCGGTTTATCACCGACATCAACCATCGCGGCCCGCCCCCGGCCGTCAAGATGACTAAGCTGAGCCACATCAACCACCGATTGTCGACATTACCCGGGCGCATTTCCGCTTGGCATTGCAGGACAAACCATGCTCCGCCGATTTGGCCGCAAGCGCTGAGCGCACCACCGCAATAATCCTTTCCGGATCTGCGCCCCGGCGTAAGACTTTCCGCAAATCAAACTCATTATCAGAAAGCAGGCAGGCCCGCAGACGGCCGTCGGAGGTTACGCGAATCCGGTTGCAGGAAGCACAGAAATGGCGGCTCATTGCTGTAATCACGCCGATTTTCCCCAATCCATCGGGCAGGCGATAAAGCCGGGCCGGGCCGCCGAGTTCGGCCGCAACCGGCTCAAGATCAGCAATTTCAGTTGCAATTTTTTCGAGTATCCGGGCCCCGCTCACCATATCCGCCGGATTCCAGACTGAGGCCGAACCGATCGGCATATATTCAATAAAACGGACATGCAGAGGATATTTACGGGTCAAAAGCGCGAAATCGATCAATTCATCATCGTTAACCCCGCGCATCACCACAACATTGATCTTGACCGGGTTAAAACCGACGGCCAGCGCCGCCTCGATACCCGCCTGCACCCGGCCGAAATAGTCGCGGCCGGTAATCTGCTTAAATCTTTCCGGATTAAGCGTATCAAGGCTGATATTCACCCGGCGCAAACCCGCCGACCACAGGGTAGCGGCCAGTTTTTCAAGCAGCACACCGTTGGTGGTCAGACTGATGTCGTTAATCCCGTCAATTTCACCAAGCCGACCGATCAATGAATCAAGATGGCGCCGCACCAGCGGTTCGCCGCCGGTCAAGCGCACTTTATCAACCCCGAGACCGACCAGCACCTTAACCAGACGCAAAATCTCTTCATAACTTAGGATCCGGGCCCGGCTATGCGGCGCGAAGACCGGCGCGGAACAGTAGCGACAACGCAGATTGCAACGATCGGTCACCGAAATCCTGACATAACTTACGGAGCGGTTATGACCATCCTGAAGAGCGGGTTTAAACATAACGTTTATCCAAGCAACGGATTATGACGAATCATGGTCTGCTCCCGATCCGGGCCAACCGAAACCAGCAACGCTTTGACACCGAGCTGCGCCTCAATATAAGCGATATATTTTTTCGCGTTCTCCGGCAGTTTATCGTAATCAAGGATTCCCGAAATATCTTCGTCCCAACCCGCCATCTCGGTCAAAACCGGCTCGCAGGCCGCGAGATCTGCTATCGATGACGGGAAGAAGTCGATAACCTCGCCCCGCAGACGATAAGCGGTGCAGACTTTAATCGTTTTGAGGCCGGAAAGAACATCAAGTTTGGTCAAAGCGATACTGTTTAAGCCGTTGAGCAGCGTCGCGTAACGCAGCGCCACCAGATCAAGCCAGCCGCAGCGGCGCGGCCGCCCGGTGGTGGTGCCGACTTCACCGCCGCGCACACTTAAATGCTTACCGATTGCGTCATCAAGCTCGACCGGAAACGGGCCGCTGCCGACCCGGGTTGTATAAGCCTTGACCACCCCGATAACTTCATCAATATCCGTCACTCCGATCCCGGATGAAGCGCAGGCATTGGCGGCCAAAGTCGAAGATGAAGTAACGAAGGGATAGGTGCCGTGATCAATATCAAGCAGGGTGCCCTGCGCGCCTTCAAAAAGAAGCGACGCCTTATTTTGGCGAAATTTATCGAGCTCGTAAGGGACTTTTTTGATTGCCGGGCGCACGATCGCGGCTGCGGCCTGCAATTCGGTGAAAACCTCGGCCAACGCGACCGGGGCTTCACCATAGATTTTTTCCAGGATCTGATTGTGCTGCTCCAGCAAATCTTTAAGCCGACTTTTCAACACGGCTTCCGGCTCCAGCAAATCGCCCAAACGCAGGCCCCAGCGCGCCATTTTACTTTCATAAGCCGGGCCGATACCGCGACCGGTAGTGCCGATCTTGGCTTCTCCCCGTTTAAGCTCCCGGGCCTGATCCAGGCGCCGGTGGCTCTCCAGAATAAGATGGGCCTCGTCACTTAAAATAAGCTGCGACAAGACATTCCGGCCGCTCTGCTGCTGAAAAAGTTCAATCTCTTCCAGAAGAATTTTAAGATCAACCACGACCCCGCTGCCGATTACGCAGGTTTTTCCGGGACGCATTATTCCCGAAGGAATCAGATGCAGGGCGTAACGCCGGCCCTCAATTACCAGGGTATGGCCCGCGTTATTACCGCCTTGAAAACGCACCACCACGTCAGCCCATTCAGTCAACAGGTCAACAATCTTACCTTTTCCCTCATCCCCCCACTGGGTTCCGATGAGAATTACATTTGCCATAATCGTAAAATCCTTAGTATATTACGGGTTATTTTCTGCGCCAAAAAACAAGATTTAATAGTCAGAAAATGTTCTGATAAGAGTACTAATGGGCTCCCGCTCGCTTCCGAAAAACAACGAAATCGTTTCCGCAACCGCTTACGAAAAACCACCCCCGCCCCCTCCGGAAGGCGGGGGGGGGGTAAAATTTGGCTGAATAGTTACAAAATCGATTTAGAGGTAAATCTCCCGCACCTCAACAATATTCGGCAGAGACATAAGGCCGGCGACCACTTTTTCAGGAATCTGGGTGTCGATCTGGACCATCGAGAGCGACATCCGGCCCACTCCTTCCCGGCCAAACTGCATCCGGCCGATGTTGATATTGTTATCCCCGAGATAACCGCCGATTGCACCGATCACCCCCGGCTTGTCGTGGGCGTCGATCACCAACAGGTGGCCTTCGGGAATGGCATCTAGTTCAAACTGGTTGACCTTGACAATCCGCGGCTCGGTTTTACCGAAAAGGGTACCGGATATGGAGAAATGTTTACCACGGCTTTTACCTTCAAGAGAGATCATCCCGGTAAAATTGCCGGCCTCTTCCGTCTTGGTCACGGCAATCGAAATCCCGCGCTCTTTAGCGATCGAGGGGGCATTAACAAAGTTTACGACATCCCCGACCATCGGCGTCATCAAACCTTTGAGCAGGGCCGTCGTAATCGGTTCGGTATCGTGTTCGGTCACATTCCCTTTATATTCAATCCTGATTTCACTCAGGCCGCCACTGTCGCTGCTGCAGAGCTGAGCATAAAAAAGCCCCATCTTCTCCGCCAGAGTCAAATAAGGCCCGGTAACTTTCAAAACCTCGGCGCTGACGCTGGGTACATTCAAAGCGTTGACAATGGTACCGTCACAAAGGTAGTCGGCAATCTGCTCGGCCACGGTCACCGCGACATTAACCTGGGCTTCATCGGTTGAGGCGCCCAGATGCGGCGTGCAGATAAAGTTGTCAAGGGTAAAAAACGGATGGTCCGCGGCCGGCGGCTCCGATTCGAAGACATCAAAAGCGGCCCCGCCCACCTTGCCATCACGCAAAGCGACAAAAAGATCATCTTCCTTGATAATCCCGCCGCGGGCGCAGTTGATAATCCGGACACTGTCCTTCATAATCGCGAAACTGTCCTTATTGATCATATGCCGGGTCTCTTTGGTCATCGGCGTATGCACGGTAATATAGTCGGCCCGCCGGAAAAGGTCATCAAGGCTAACCAGTTCGATGTCCATATTGGCGGCCTTTTCCGCGGAGATAAAAGGATCGAAAGCGATGACCTTCATTTTTAAGCCCTGAGCCCGGTCGGCAACAATCGCCCCGATATTTCCCAGGCCGACGACCCCAAGGGTTTTATTGAAAAGCTCTTTGCCCATAAAACGGCTCTTTTCCCACTTGCCGCTCTTCATTGAAGCGGTCGCCTGGGGGATATTCCGGCTTAAGGAAAGCATCATCGAGACCGTGTGCTCGGCGGTGGTAATGGTATTTCCTTTCGGGGTATTCATCACCACTATCCCCTGAGCCGTCGCCGCCGGGATATCAACATTATCAACCCCGATCCCGGCCCGGCCGACTACTTTGAGCTTTTTGGCGGCGGCAATTACCTTCGCCGTCACCTTAGTCGCGCTGCGGATTGCCAGACCGTCATAGTCGCCAATCACTTCCAGCAGTTCATCTTCAGACATGCCGACCTTGACATCAACCTCAATATCACTGTAACCGGCAAAAACCTCAATCCCTTTCGGGGACATTTTATCGCTGACCAAAACCTTGAATTTACTCAATTTTCTACCTCAAAATCAATATAGCATTAGTTGAATGGTAACTATTTAAGCCAAATGCGGGAACAAATCCCGCAACCCAAACAGGGCTTTTCGGCCCGTACCCAGGGGCAATCCGATGGTCGCAAATAAGTACTCTTATCAGAACATTTTCTGATTATTAAATCTTGTTTTTTGGTGCAGAAAATAACCTGTAAGGTACTAATGCGGGAACAATCCCCGCAACCCAAACGGTACCTCGCGGCCCGCAAATAAGTACTCTTATCAGAACATTTTCTGATTATTAAATCTTGTTTTTTGGTGCAGAAAATAACCTGTAAGGTACTAATGCGGGAACAGATCCCGCAA
>WFRP01000008.1 GCA_015486505.1 Pseudomonadota bacterium
GCAGATTTCAGATCACCTCTTTGCAAAAAGTAATTCCCCGCCAAAAGGTAAACTTTCGCGGTATCGGGATGATTACTCGACCCAAGACATTTTATAGCGCTGTCAATATCTCCACAACGAGCCAGCGCCCGGGCCCGAATAATCCGCACCGGCTCACTTTTTTGCAGATCTTTCGACAGATCTTTCGTGTAAGCAACCACCTTTTCGTAAGCGGCAAGATAATCAAGCAGAAACTCGAATAAGTTTAAGGCAACTTTAAGATTGTCAGGTACCGTCAAAAAAGCTCTGTAAAAAAAGTTCTCGGCCGCTTCATAATCGTACCTCTCTAATGCCCGTTGCCCCAATTCAAGTAATGTATCTGTAGAGAGCTCCTCGGTAAAGGACTCCTCTGCTGAGAACTCCCCGGTGAATGACTCCTTCCGCTTTTTTCCGGGGGCACCGATAGCAGCTCCGCGATTGCCGTTTTCAACTTCAAAGCGACTACCGGCGGATAAATTTGCACCATCTATTGCATGAGTACTTTCGGAGATCAGGTCTCCCCTCTCGCCAGACAACTCCTCATCTATCCGTAAGCGGGCCCAGGCTGCCGCCTCATCATCAAGTTCATAAAGCATCGCGTGGCAGGCATCTTCGGAAAAATGTTTTAATCTGATGCTGATAAGCTGCGATTTTTCAGGATCAGGCCGCTCTACTTTCAGACTATCGCCATATTTCCGGATCAACAAACTTTGCAGTTGGCCTTTTATGCGGTACTGCCTGGTCCTTTTACTCTCAGTCAATTTTTTATCAGTGGGATTTATTTTATGGATAAGGCGAACCAGTTCAAGAGCGCTAACCGTAACCTTGCCGGAAAGCACATCTTCCAGGTTACTGTCCGCCCGCTTTTTTTTCTTACGTTTTCTTGCCATCTCCATCACCTTGAAATCAACAGTTTTTCAATAATGCAGTCCTCATTCTTGGGGAAAAAACGGGGGCAGACCCCAATAAAAAAAACGGGGTCAGACCCCAATTATAAAAAAAACGGGGTCATAAAAAAAACGGGGTCAGACCCCAATTATCACAATTATCAGTTCAAGTTAAGATAGCAAAAATTGATAAAATGAGCCACGGAACATACGGAATGACACGGAAACTATTGGCAAGTAATCTCATATTCCGTACTTTTCCGTGCCTTCCGTTGCTAAAAATTAGTTGGAGCGGAAAAAAACATGGTCAAAAAAAACGTGGTCAGACCCCAATTACCTGCAATCTGCCGGGGCCGGGGCGCAGGCATTAAAATAGCCGGATAATTTAGTCTATGAAAACAGTGTCAGCAATTGTCGCTACTCCATACAACGGCATAAAAACAAGCTTTTGTTCGGGTAAGTTACAATATGTGCCACTGTACAGCACCAAGCCTGCTGGACAATGCGGATAATTTTTCAGCATCAGGTGCAGGCTGCGTAAACTGCCGCCGCTGCCTGATTTAACTTCGACCGGATAAATCTCGCCTTTTTTTACTGTGAGAAAATCGACTTCAGCACTGCTCCCGCGGGCATCACGCGACCAGTAAAACAGTTCCGAACCATGCCAGGCCTGAAGTTCCTGCGCCACAAATTGTTCCGCCAGCTTACCGCGATAGATCGCCAGCAGGTTCTCCTGTTGCAGCTCCAGCTCGACCGGTACCTGGCAAAGCCTTTGTAAAATTCCGATATCCAACACGGATGCCTTAAATTTCTTGGGATTGGCGGTGGCACCCAAGGGTAAACCGGAGGGATCACAGGCCGGAATTTTATTTACCATCCGAGCTTTGACCAGCAAATCAAAAGCTTTTCGATTTGTCTGGCTCGAGCCGGCATCACTTAAGCGGGTATACTTCAGCTGTTCGCCTACACTTTTAGAAACATTAAGAAAAACCGTATCCAGACAGACAGGGTCGATTCGGGTCAAATATTTGGCGAAATCATCTCGATATGAATCAATGATTTCGGACTGCACCTTGAAAGCTTCAACCATTGAACCGGTCTTTTGATAAATCTTGACACATTCAGGCATTCCCCCGACGAAGAAGTAACTCCGAAGTTCGGAAAGAATCAATTTCTGCACAGACCCCTCGGCTTCTTTTGGTGAGGAGATAACATATTCCGCCATCACATCTTTGCCCATAGCGAGAAGATATTCATAAAAAGTCAGCGGATACATCTGGAGATATTGCACCCGACCGACCGGGATGGATATCTTATCAAAAGCAAACTCCAGCAGAGAACCGGCCGCCACAATGTGCAGTTCCGGCATTTCCTCATAAAAGTAGCGTAACCCCATAATCGCTCGCGGACAGGCTTGAATCTCATCAAAAAACAGCAGCGTTTTCCCGGCAATGATACGGCCAAAAGTTAATTCCAAGTGATTCAGAATTGACTGGGGTTCAAGCGCTCCAGTAAAGATAAAGTGCAGATCCCGGCGTTTTTCAAAATCAACCTTCACAAAACCGGTAAATTTTTTTGCCAGAACATTTTCAACCAGCCAGGTTTTCCCCACCTGACGGGCACCACGAATAAGCAAAGGTTTACGGCGAGGCGAGCTCTTCCAGTCGACAACCTGTTTCTCCAGCAAACGTCGCATAAAAGTAAGTCCTGTTCAACAGAAAAATCGCGCATTAGTACCTTACAGGTTATTTTCTTGTTTTTTTCGACAGTTTTTTCAACTATAAAAACAAGAAAATGTTCTGATAAGAGTACTTATTTGCGACCAGCGGATTGCCCCTGGGTGCGGGCTGAAAAGCCCTGTTTGGGTTGCGGGATTTGTTCCCGCATTAGTACCTTACAGGTTATTTTCTGCACAAAAAAACAAGATTTAGTAATCAGAAAATGTTCTGATAAGAGTACTTATTTGCGGGGCGCAAGGCCCTGTTTGGGTTGCGGGGATTGTTCCCGCATTAGTAGCTTACTGGTTATAAAAAGCCACATAAGACAATAAAAGTCAAGGGTATTTACAATTAATACAAGTAAAAAGTCAGGGTTGTTTACAAGAAAACGAAGAAAACGGAGAGAAAACCTCAAGGAAACAAGGTCATACCCAATTACCTGCTCGGCAAAGCCGGGCGACCACGAAAGATAAGGAAGTGAACAAAAAACGTGGTTTGTTCCCAATTATCCAATAGCAGATTAAATAAAAAAACGGGCCTGCCCCAAAAACCCTCATTTGCACCATTCAAATACCCATAAGTCAAGCCTGACCCCAAAACTTCTGACCCCAAAACTTTGTTTCGTATTCCGTGCTTTTCCGTGCCTTCCGTGGCTAAAAATGAGTTAAATATGACCGGACAAAGTTATCGGCAGCCGTTCTGCAGCAGGGAGAAGATGTGTTCGGCTACTACTTGCGGGTCGTTGTGGGCCGGTTTGAAACCCGGCAAGAATGGACGCATCGGAAAAAACGAGAAAAAACATAGAAAATTGGGTTGCAGATATAAAGTTCGCTTTGAATAAATTCAGACTGGGCCGGGCTTCGGCTTCGGCTTCGCCCCTCTATAACCGGTGCCCGGCTTTACATGTTGCTGGGAAACGCAAATGTCAAGCCCGGCACCACTCCTTATAGTTTAGTGCCTTACAGGTTATTTTCGGTTTGAAAAAACAAGAAAATGTTCTGATAAGAGCACTTATTTGCGACCAGCGGATTGCCCCTGGGTGCGGGCCAAAAAGGCTCGATTAGGTTGCGGAGATAGTTCCCGCATTAGTGCCTTACAGGTTATTTTCGGTTTGAAAAAACATGAAAATGTTCTGATAAGAGTACTTATTTGCGGGCCGAGAAGGCCCGTTTGGGTTGCGGGATCTGTTCCCGCATTAGTAATGTATCACCATAAGTGTCAACAGCTTTTCCGGTACAGCAAACATTTAACCTCATTTTTTCCCCGGCATAATGAATATAATCTTATTTAATAACACAGATTTGCTCACCCCCGACCGGATCGGTCTGAATGATCAGCGGGCCCGCCATATTATTAAAGTGATTAAAGCAGAAATCGGGGACAGGTTACGGGTGGGCAGGGTTGGCGGACAACTCGGAAAAGCCCGGGTCACTAAAATCTCAGCGGCCGGCGTCGAACTTGAATTTAAACTGACAGAGACCGTCCCTCCGGCCCTGCCGGTAACCCTGCTGCTGGTACTGCCGCGGCCGAAAGTCTTAAAAAGGGTATTAAGTTCGGCGATTACTATGGGGGTAAAAAAGATTTTTATCTGCAACAGTTGGCGGGTCGAAAAAAGCTATTGGCAAACCCCGCTGCTGACGCCGGAGAAGCTGCGTGAAATCAGCCTGGCGGCCCTGGAACAGGCCGGAGATACGATTTTGCCGGAAATAATCTTGAAACCGAGATTTCGCCCCTTTGCTGAAGATGAGGTTCCGGCACTGGCTTACGATCATCATCAGGCCTGGCTTCTGCACCCCTATTCAGTAAGTGAGGCTCCAACGCTACCGGCAGCCACCACTCCCGGGCCGATGAATTCCGCCCTGATTACCATCGGCCCCGAAGGCGGCTTTATTCCCTTCGAAGTGGAGATGTTAAGGGCCGCCGGGCTTATGCCTTTAAGTTTCGGCCCCCGCATCCTTCGGGTCGAACAAATCGTGCCCTGTGCTCTCGGTCAGTTTATCAGAAAACCGGTAATTTAATGCGGGAACAGATTCTGCAACCCAAAAGAAAGTTTTCGGCCCGTACCCAGGGGCACTTCCGATAGTCGCAAATAAGTACTCTTATCAGAACATTTTCTGATTATTAAATCTTGTTTTTTGTGCAGAAAATAACCTGTAAGGTACTGATATGATTGACACTGTCAAGAAAAAACAGTTCCACCATCCTTATTTTATATAAGGCTGTTTTAAAACCAATGTAGCTCAATTCAAGACAATGACATAGCCATCGATTAACGACGGTGATCAGTCTGATATTCGCGGGTTGGTTACCGCATGATTTGGCTGCGTCGCGGAGCTGCCTCTTTCTAAAAACGGGAGTTCAGGTGTTGAAACCTTATCCTAAATAGTACCTTCGAGGGTTCTCCTGACCGTGGCCATGCCAACTGTCTTGAATTGAAACTGTTTTGTCGTTTTACCGCAAAGTAGCCGATGCCCCCGCCGAGAATGGCCCTTAAACAGCACGTCGGAGGCGGGGGCAATCGGCGGCATAATGTGAGCTTAACTTGACAACTTTATACATGTTGGGCAATAGCCCAGAAAAAAGCTGCCATCTCCCGGGCAATAGCGGTTTTTATAACATTGGCATGTTTGCCTCTGGCTGCTAATTGCTGGTAACGCTTGCATAACCTCACTTGAGCTTTCCAGGCGATTTGTCGAACTTCTTCCGACAGACCGTCCTGTCTTTTGCGAAGATCTCGACCGATCCTGGATGGCAGACGATATGCGTGAGAACCTTCAATTAGAGCTTTTCGAACATGACTGTTACCGGTTTTGGTGATTGGGCCTCTTCTGACTTTTGGACCTGATGAACTTTCCGAAGGCACCAAACCAAGATAAGCCATCAATTTAGCCGGACTTTCGAATCTTTTCAGATCTCCGAGTTCAGCAATAGTGGTGGCGGCAACAATCAAAGAAACACCCCGCATGGCCTGAAGACTTTTTATTAATGAGTACAGCTGACTTTCTTTTACAAGTTCGGCAATTTGTTCGGTGAACCGCTGAACTCTGGATGTGCAGCCTTCAACCGTATTTATGTATTCCTGAAGGGTTAACTGTTGCGCCCGATGTTTCATTGTAATACCTGTTAACCAGTTGAAAAAGGCTTTTGACCAGGCACTTCGGCCCGTAAAAATCAAATTATGTCGAAGTAAAAAAGCACCCAATTGTTGCTTGCTTTGACGCAAAGCTTTCTGAGCATCTTCACGAGCTCTGACCAGATCCCTGAGTGCTTCATCTTCCGGGCTTGGAACATATACACTCGTAAGTTCTCCAGCTCGATGGAGCCGAGCCAGGTTCAAAGCATCGCGCTTATCGTTTTTTATTCTATCCCCGCTTTTGCGAGGTATTTTTGATGGAGCTACGACAAAACATTTAATGCCGTTAAGTGACAGAAAGCGTTGCAATTCATAACCGCATGGGCCAGCCTCATAAACACCACTGAGACAGGCACCGTCTTTGGCTATTGAGCGTAAAACTTTCAGCAGTCGCTCATTGTTGTTGTCGATTTCTCCATAGTAACGAACCTCATTACTGGCACCAAAATCTGCTACGGCAATCGCGATAGAATTTTTGTGGACATCTAGACCGATATATTTTATAACCTTAGCCATGACCTACCTCCTTGGTTTTGGCTCTGGGGTAAGAGCCGTTTTATGGTTTTATGGGTTTTATCCTGACCCACGTTTGCAAGGATGGTAGGTCTTTTTATTGTCTTGTGTCAATCATAATATCTAATGCGGGAACAGGTCCCGCAACCCAAACAGGGCCTTGCGGCCCGCACCCAGGGGCACTTCCGCTGGTCGCAAATAAGTGCTCTTATCAGAACATTTTCTTGTTTTAAAACAAGAAAATAACCTGTAAGGTACTAATGCGGGAACAATCCCCGCAACCCAAACGGAGCCTTACGGCCCGCACCCAGGGGCACTTCCGATGGTCGCACCCCAAGGGCACTTCCGTTGGGCGCACCCCAAGGGCACTTCCGTTGGGCGCACCCCAAGGGCACTTCCGTTGGGCGCAAATAAGTACTCTTATCAGAACATTTTCTGACTGTTAAATCTTGTTTTTTGGTGCAGAAAATAACCTGTAAGGTACTAATGGGCTCCCGCTCGCTTCCGAAAAACAACGAAATCGTTTCCGCAACCGCTTACGAAAAACCACCCCCGCTCCCTCCAGAAGGTGGGGGGGGGGTAAAATTAGGCTGAATAGTTACATCATTTTCACAAAAACTCCGTTAAACTTTCA
>WFRP01000009.1 GCA_015486505.1 Pseudomonadota bacterium
CCTCCCGGGCTTCGCGCACGGCGGCGGTCTCCAGAGATTCGCCGTAATCGACAAAACCACCGGGCAGAGCCCAGCCCGGCGGCGGATTTTTACGCTCGATCAGAACAATCCCGCCCTGATAAGAGATAATAATATCGACGGTCGGCACCGGATTACGGTAGCGGCTGAACTGATGCCCGCAAGCGGGACAGAAAAAAGTTTCACGCATAAGTTACAAACTCCCGTCGCACCAGTTCAAGCTCCTCCTTGCGATTGTTAACCAGACCATCGAGCCGGGCCGCCCGGACCTGATCGAGAATTTTCTTGAACTCGGGGCCGGGCTTTAAGCCAACGGCGATCAGATCGTGACCACTGATTTCAATCTCAATAAACTGAAGCCGGGTAAGATAATTGGAAAGGGCTTTTTTGACCGCTTCATTTTCGTGCCCGGCCATAATATAAAGTAAAACCGCAAGCGGGAGATCGTGAACCCGGCTCCAGAGTTGGGAGTTAAGCCGAATGTTACCTTTACGACATAAACGCCCCAGCTCGGCGGCAACCGCGATTCCGCGCTGTCGCTCATCCAGAAAACGGGCGGCGGCATTTTTGTCAAAACCCAAACGCAAAACGCAATAACGGGCCTGCGGCAGCGTCATCCCGTCCAGAAAACTTAACAGAAACACCTGCCAGGGCTCAAGTTTTTCATCAAGATAGAGATACTCGTACCAGGAGACCACCTCTTTGGCGGCCCGCAGCCGTTTCAGGCGCCGCTGGGGTTTAAATTGGCCTTTAAGGTCGGGGAAAATTTCGCGCCAGAGTTTAAGCTCGCTGATCCGGGCAAAAACCGGCAGCGGATCCGACTCCAAGCAGATCAATTTCAATTCGTGCAGAATCCGAAAACCGGAAAGGCGCCGGACAAAACCGATTTTTATGGCATTATGGATAAGATGCAGGGTCTGGCGGCCGATGGTGAAATTAAATTTCTGCTCAAAGCGAATCGCGCGGAAAATCCGGGTCGGATCTTCGACAAAACTTAAATTATGCAGCACCCGGATACTGCGCTCTTTCAGATCGCGCCCGGCTCCGAAATAGTCGCGCATTATGCCGTAACTTTCGGGATTCAACGAAACCACCAGGGTATTAATGGTAAAATCGCGGCGGTAGAGATCAACTTTGAGCGAACTCTTTTCGACCTTGGGCAGGCTTGCCGGGGCATCGTAATATTCCATCCGGGTACTGGCGATATCGATTTTAAAACCCTCTCCGGTCAAAAGCACGGCGGTCCGGAAAGGCTCGTGACAATGGCAGCGGCATTGATAACGGACGCTGTAGGCCCGGGCTAAGGCAATGCCGTCACCCTCAACCACAATATCGATATCAAGATTGGCCCGCCGTAAAAGCAGATCACGCACGATCCCGCCGACGAGAAAGATATTGACATTGAGCTCATCGGCCAGTTCACCGAGCTTTTGCAAAACCTTGATCAGTTCCGCGGGAAAACTTTCGTGCAGCAGCGCTTTAACGTTTTTCCGGCGCATTTTGCGCAACTCGCGCTCCTTGATGGTCAGATCCGGACTCGCCTGAACGTCACTCTCCTGATCGTAAAGCGCCTTTAAGAGATCCTTGCGCGTAATCGCTCCGACCACGGCCCCGGAGTCATCCAGCACCGGCAGAAAACGCTGATTACGCTCAACAATCAGCTCCTTGATCCGGTTAATATCGGCATCCGGCGAAATCGGCTCGTAATCAGTGCTCATATACTCGCTGACACTCAAATCACTGAGACCGTGATAGAGAGCTTTTTCAACCACCTGGCGGGAGATGATCCCGACCAGTTCAGAGTCTTTTTCAGCAACCACCGGCAGCACATTTATACTATATCTGGTCAACAATTCCGCCGCCTCGGAAAGCGCGGTTTCCGGTTTTATCGTCAACACGGAAGAGGTCATCAGATCAGCTGCGGTCAGCGGCGCGATCACCTCTTCTTCAAGCAATTCCAGCAGACGTTCCCGGCATTGAATCAGGGTTAATTCACGCACCGCGGCGGCCGCCGCATAGTGATGCCCGCCGCCGCCGAAATGGGCCAGCAGATGGCCCACATCCAGTGCCTGCGTCCGGCTGCGGCCGATAATATAAACCTTGTCATCAAGCCTGAGCAGGGCGATCACCACCTCGTAACCCTCAATATCCCGGAGCCTGTGGACAACCATCGCCACATCCGGAATATAGTGATCGCGCCCGGCTTCGACGATCACCACTTTCTGCCCGTGGGGATAGACAATCTGCTGGGAAGAGAGCAGATCATTAAGCAGGGATACCTGCTCCTTATCCAGCGGATTATTGATGACCCCGGCAACGGTTTCAAGGTTGCCGCCCTGCTCCAGAAGCCAGGCCGCCGCCAGAAAATCACGGCCACAGGTTCCGGCAAAGGTCAAAGAGCCGGTATCCTCGTAGAGGCCGATCAACATCAGTGTGGCATCATCAGCCGCCACGCTGATGCCCTGAGCCCGCAGCTTTTCCGTCATCAGGGTAACCAGGGCGCCGACCTCGGCAATTTCAGCCAGTTCAACCCCCTCCAGATCGTCAGAGCTTGCCGGATGATGATCGTAAACCAGAACTTCAACTTCGGGCCGGGCCGCGATCTCGGCAAAGACCCCGATCCGGCTCTGCTGCCGGGTATCAACCACAATCAGGCGTTTAATTTTATCGCTATCAATATCTTTTAAGCGTTTAAACGGAAAAGCGTAGCCACAGGAGTGCAACAGGAAATCGTGGAGACTGCGCTCGGGACTGCCGGGCAGCACCATTTCCGCCTCCGGATAGAGATAGCGCGCCGCCAGCATCGCCGCGAGACCGTCGAAATCGGTATTGATATGGGAGGTAATTACGTCAATCATAGTGACGTTCCCGGGGATGAAATTTACGATAAGCTTCTTTTAAACGTTCAGCGTCGACCTGAGTATAGATTTCGGTCGTTGCCAGATCGGCGTGGCCTAAAAGGGTCTGGACAATCCTTAAATCGGCGCCGCCGGAGAGCAGATGCGTGGCAAAAGAGTGGCGCAGAAGATGCGGATAAACCTCCTGTTTAATTCCGGCCTTGAAGGCGTAGCGCCGGATATTCTTCCAGAAACCTTCACGGCTTAAGGCATTGCCGGAGCGATTGAGAAAAACATAGGTCGAACTTTTGCCTTTTAACAGTTTAACCCGGCCTTTTTTAATATAGTCACTCAGGTTGCTGATCACCGGCAGCGGCAGCGGCACAATCCGCTCTTTATCGCCCTTGCCGATAACATTCAAAAATCCGGCATTGAAATTCACCTGCTGCAACTGAAGCTTAACCAGTTCACTCACCCGGAGACCGGCCCCGTAGAGAACTGCAAGCATCACCCGGTCGCGCTGACCCAGGGTGGTATCCGGGTCCGGGGCCGCAAGCAGAGCTTTCATTTCC
>WFRP01000010.1 GCA_015486505.1 Pseudomonadota bacterium
GTCACAATCATCCATCCGGAAATACCGAACCTTCAAAAAATGATATCGAACTTACATACAATATTAAACAATTATTTGAAAAATTAAATATCAGGTTGCTTGATCATATTATCATTGGTGAGCCGGGTAAACACTACTCTTTTATGGAAAAAAGATTAATGAGTGTTGCTGATGCTGATGCTGATGAAAAATTAGATGATCTCGCGTGAATTAGTACCTTACAGAACATTTCTTGTTCAAAAAAACAAGAAATGTTCTGATAAGAGTACTTATTTGCGACCAGCGGATTGCCCCTGGGTGCGGGCCGCAATGCTCCGTTTTGGTTGCGGGAGTTTGTTCCCGCATTAGACCGGTATGCCGGGCACTTTCCGGGCTGCTTTTTGTGAGTTGCTTTTCTATTCAGGAGGCGTTGCAGATTTAACTTGAATTTTCACCCTTAAACCAGTTGGAGGTATAGTTATGAGTACTGAATCGGCCAAAGAAATTTTATCCAGTCAATCTGATAATAATAATCGTAAACAGAACCGGCGGGGATCAAACTCCGCAACTCAAACGGCGGTTTCCGGCCCCTTAGCAACCGGTAAAGCACTATTCATCACATTGTCTTTACTGTTTTTTGCCGGCTGTCAGACGGTCAGCCGGAGTGAGTATGACGCCATGAAACAGGGTCTGGAAACTAAGATTGAAATGATTGTCATTATAGCTTTGATTCTCTGTGTGCTGATCGGGGTTGTAAACTTGTTCGTCGGCAATATTATGGGTTCGAAAACCCTTAAAGACAGTCAATGTCAACCTGAACCGGAAGAGAAGGAGGTGATAAAATGAATATTTTCAGACGTACTAAAGATTTGCCGGAAGCATACAGGCAATGTCCTCCGGTAGAGCAGGAAAAACCGGTTCCACCGGCAGATTTTGAAAATCTGCCGGATTTACATCGGGGTTGTGAAAGTATCAAATATAATTTTCGTACTTTTGAGTACAACTACTTTCCCGGAGGTCAGTTACGCCATATCGCGGCAAAATTTTTGGTGGCGTTCGGGATGCTTGTCGGGTTCGGCATACTGCTGTTTTCAGGAATCAAGATTCTCCAGATTGTTCTGGAGCCGCTGCCGGGTATCCTGGCTACCGCCATTATCTCTCTGGTTATGGGAATGGTCGTATTTATGCTGGTATTGAATTTTTTTAAGATCCCCCGATTAATATCCAGAATAGCGGGCGGCAGGATTAATTCAAATCACGGGTAAACGGATACATTTCTGAATTACAAAATAAACCCTCGCAAAAAGGAGAGATATTATGAACGGAGTGACCGTTAAGCCAATCCATAATTTGGAGAGTTATGAGGCTCTTGCTTTACTTGAACGTATTGCTTTGTCTTTGGAGCTGATTTCGGGATCAGCAGGCAGCGTAAACCGGTTACCGGCGACAAGCGCAGAACTTCCCGGTTGGAATAACAATGTCATCAGATTAGTAGATAGCAGCAGTAAAACCCGGAACTCGGCGGCGGTAAATGAAAATCAAGCGGCAGTTATCGAAAATTTTCTGGAAAAACGAAATGTCGGCATCAGAAGTATCCCGCCGGAAGATGCCGCTGATTCAACCCTGAATTCTCTGGCTGAGTTTATGGGTAACAATTATCAGGGATTACGCAATTTTTTGCTGCATATCAAACGAAATATGCAGCTTGGAGCTCAAATCAACCTTTCACTGAAAGAATATCCTCAAAAAGATATTTGTAATATCTGTCAATTCGCCACCCGCTTGTACAAGATAGCTTTTCTCGAAGAGTATAGGTATTTCAAGTCGCCGCAGTATCTGCTCAGAGCTAAAACGACAACCCTGCCGGTGGCCCAAAATTTTCTTTCCGGCAAATGGCTTGAACGTTTTGTTCTCTTGTCCACGCAGAAAGCGGTCAATGCCGCATCCGCCAAATTAAATAAAAAACTGGATTTCTCGTATCTTGCAAACCCTCTGGTAACACTGCCGAATGGTGACGATTTTGAGTTGGATCTGATTTTTCAGGTTAACGGAGTTAATTACTGGATAGAAGCTAAATCCGGCGACTACCAGAAACATATCAGTAAATATTCACGGATTTCAAAGATATTGGGTCTTGATAGCAAACATTCAATGATGGTTGTTACCGATATTCCGTCGACACAATCTTCAGCTCTTTCCGCCCTGCACACCATATCAGTGTTGAAAATGTCGGAATTGCGGGAACGGCTGGTTGAAACCATAACCGCTGAGTCTTGATGCTCTGCCCAATACCGAGCCCCTGATTTTTTGTGAGTTGCTTATGATAGTTGGGAAGCTGCGTTGGCTTGCCACAATTTTTAACTATGAACCAAAAGGAGGAAAACATGAAAAAAATCATCTTGAGCAAAGGTAAGCGCACTATGTCGGATAACGGCAACTGTGGTTGCTGAGTTCGTGGACGGCGGGGCAACCCGCCTTTTTTTTAACCTGAAAAAAAGGAGAAATATTATGAAAAAAATAACTGTCAAACCCGACCATCCGGCTCCGCTGACAAATGGTAACTGTGGCTGTGGAGATGATTCCTGGTAAACATTGCGGCCCCGGGTCGTCTGTGGAAACTCCGGCCCGGGGTAATATTCCGAAACGAAGTGAGGTGATATTCATAAACAACCATCAAAGGAGGAAGAGAATGCGCACAGAATTACAGAATATAAGGGATATTAAATTGAACATCGGTATACCGGCAAATATTAAACTGGCCGAATCCGACAACCCGCCGTTTATTGACATTGATATTCCGGAACGGTTCGCTACCAGCTACAAATTGAAGACTTCTCAAGATTGCGGTATCCTTGATGTGGGGTTGCGGAGTCATTTTTCGGATCACTGTCTTGATTGTAAATGCAACCTGACGATCTCTTTACCCTCCGCTAAATTACAGGAGGTCAGGATTGATGCGGTTATGGGCAATATTGATATCGGTTCTCTGAGTTGTCACAGTTTGGAAGTCAGGGATGTTCAAGGGACTGTGAAACTTAGTCCCGATCTCTCAGCCGACCGGGTTAAATTGAACCTGATTCAAACGGATTCGGATATCAACCTGAATCCTGCGAATTCCAGAGTAAAGATTAAATCCGTTAACGGAACGACCCTCTTAAACGGCAAAGTTGATATTCAGAAAATTAAGCTCAAATCAATAAATAGCCGAATTAGTATCGGCGGCTCAAATTTTTGCGGAAATCTCGACATCTGTAACTGTGGCTCCGGAGATGGTCTCGACTGTGAAATAATAAATGGGAAATTCATCTTTGAAAATTTGTAAAAAAGCAAAAATTCGTCACAATTACGCATTAGGCGTTTACCAAAATGGTGCAAAAAAAAAGGAGATAATTATGAATGATATTATCAAAGTTTCTCTGGAGGTGGGTAAAGGAATCATGGTTCATGCTGATGGCAAACCCTCGGTAATAGTTGCCTATGGTGCCGCCGCCGCGGTTGCAACTATCGGCGCGGCCGTGACCTACGCCATCTACACCGGGGGCAAAAGTGCAGTCAAACAACTTTGTGAGTAAAAAGCAGGTTTATCTCCGGTATCCCCGGCAAGATCAATTTGGTCAAAAATCAGTAGAGGAGAAGAAGTATGAAAAAGGTACGCATAAAAAGGCATAAGGGTGATACTTGAAACGGTAACTGTGGATGTAGTTAGCATCCCCTGAAAAAGGGGGAGGGAAACGGCCCTCCCCCTTCATCCAGGATCCAGATTGCAACTGTTTCTGTAAACGGCACTAATACCGGAACAATCCCCGCAACCCAAGCAAGGCCTTTTCGGCCTGCACCCAGGGACAATCCGCTGGTCGCAAATAAGTACTCTTATCAGAACATTTTCTGATTATTAAATCTTGTTTTTTGTGCAGAAAATAACCTGTAAGGTACTAAAAGGAGCATGACATGGAAAAGTTTTATCTTAATCCCTTTGCGCTGTTACAGACCGCCAATGATAAAAAAGTTCTGTTTCTGACTAATCGCGATGATCTTTACTTTGAGATAGAGGACTCAAACCATCCTCTCTTTCGGGCCGAAAATACAGGTGATATTCTGGGGTTGATTCCGGAACTTGAGGATGCTGACCGTCAGGCTCTTATAGATGAGGGGGTGATTGCCTTAACCCGATTTGAGCGAAAGCAGCTTCTGGAAGACTGTTATCAAAAACTCAATCTGACTGAGACTTTTCGTTTAATGATTTTCCCGACCTTGAACTGTAATAACGCCTGTTCCTACTGTTATCAGGAGCATGAAAATCAACCCCGGATGGAATTGTTCGATTACAACGCGATCAGGGCTTTGGTGGCAAAAAAAATCGATCAAGGTATAAAAGTTCTTTTCTTTAACATTATGGGCGGCGAAGGAACCCTTGTATGTCGGGATTTGGCAAAGCATATTCAGGATATCAGGGAGCTATGCGAAGAGTCGAAGGTTGAATTTATCTGCAGTATGACTACCAACGGCCGGCTGCTCCGTAAAGAACAGATTGCCCGTTCTCTGTTGGACGCGGGAGTGAAATCGTTTCAGATAACGGTGGATGGACCGGCCCACATTCATAATCGATGCCGGCCCGCAATTGACCCTCAGGCTGATAGTTATGATGAGACTCTTAAAGGATTGCTGACCTTGAAAAAAATCGGGAGTCAAGATCTGGTCTGCACAATCCGCTGTAATCATACTCTAGAGACCGTGGTTGAGGAAAATCTCGAGGAGCATCTCAAATCTATGGCCGGGCATTTTTCCGGTGATGAACGATTTGTTTTTTATAATGTGATGGCGGCTGATCTGGGGGGGGAGATCGACGGTTCAATTCTTGTCAAAGGGTCAGAACGCCGGAAAAAGCTGCAGGAAGTTAATCAGAAAACGGTAGATATGGGGTTAACCTTGAAACAAGACACCGGTTTGCCTAACGGCAGGGTCTGTTATGCCGCTATGGAGAACAGTATAGTGGTAATGCCGGGCTTGAAACTGAAGAAATGCTCGGTTGAACTTAATGATCCGATCAACGATGTTGGCACTCTGCTTGATGATGGAACCCTGCAGCTAAATGACAATCTCAAAAAATGGATTGGAGAAAATGATGTTCCCGATAACAAATGTACCAACTGCAGAGTCGCTCCCATCTGTCACGGAAAAGCATGTCCGTACAAATCGATAATCAAAGGCGAGCCGGTCTGTCCGGATGTAAAGCTGGACGGTAAATTTATGATTCGCAATTTAAGCAAGTGACTTGGTAAAGAAATTTAAGCCTTTTCAGCCAACCTCATATCCCGCCTCTGACCACCTGAATCCGTGCCATCCCACCAGCTTTACAATGTTCCTCCTCTATGAAAGAGGAGGAACTCTTTCCTCTCTGTAAAATATCCGAATATCCATTTTAAATTTGTGAATTGTGTCACCGACAGTCTGATTATGCCATCTTCTTGGCGGTATTTCGTTAAATAGAGAGTTGTTCAACACCGAGGAAGGCAACTTTAAAGAAAATTGCGGCGGCTTTTGGAAACGAGCTTGATCAAGTTATAGATTAAGAACCGCCGGGAAGAGGGTTTTAAAACGAAATATGTAATTTGTTTGTTCGCCTTCTGAACATAAATCGCTTAGATAAAATGTTTGTTGCAATATGCAATGAATTGCTTTATAGTGCAACTAACTATCAGCGATGGGGGGATTATGACTAACGCAGTTAGAGTATCAGAGGACTTGGTAAAAGAGGCCAGGATCTTTAGCAAAATTGACAAACGATCTGTTACCGGCCAAATTGAACATTGGGCGCGAATCGGTAAATGCGCAGAGGAAAATCCGGATATGACCTACAGTTTAATAAAAGAAATTTTAATCGGTATTGCAGAAATTGAAGCGAGTGAATCTTCAGAATACACTTTCGGCTGATTGCCTATGCAAATCATTCAATCTCGGTCTTTTGAACGTAAAATTAAAAAGTTCACAAAACCTGAAAAAAAGAAGTTGGATGAAGAAGTCCGAAAAATCTTGAACGATCCTGCGATCGGATCTGAAAAGAAAGGTGACCTTCGCGGTATATTTGTCCACAAGTTTAAAATCCAGACCACACAATATCTCTTATCCTATCGTTTTTTCGGTGAGAACTTGGAATTAATTATGATTGGACCCTATGAAACCTATTATAGAGATTTAAAAAGTTACCTTAGATCGCAATAACAGGCGAATCTGTCAGTTCACCAGGCAGGATTTAAAGTGATGCTTTAACTTAAAAATCAATAGAGTCTCTTCAAAAGCTTGTTCAAGCACTTTCCCCGGTTGAAAATTCACAAAAACTATCAAACTCGGCAGCGGCATTGTGCACGAAGAAGAAAAGCGGGTTGTTGTGGTTTAAGGGATTTTCTGAACTCTCAAGGGCTGGATTTTAAAATGGTGGGTGATTTTCTGTTTTCGCAACTTTTTCAACCTGTTCACCTGCGGGCGGCCTGGTAGCAGGTGCTGGACAAAAATGCCTAGGGCGGGATTGACGGTAATGATCCGGAACACCCCCCTCTGGAAGAGAAAATTGAAACTATGATCAGGAAAACAGTTATCGAACTTGAGCATGGCCCGTTATGTTCCGGAGCCCTAGCGGGAATTCAAGATTTCCAAATTGAATGATAAACGGGAATGGCGAACCCCGGCCCTGCCGGCGGTAATCGATAAAGTGGTGCAGCAGGCGGTTGTCGATCTTATTGAGCCGCTTTTTGAGAAAAATTTTCTGGACTGCAGTTACGCTTATCGCCGGGGCAAAGGCCCGGTCAAAGCCTGCTGGCGTATCAGCCATATTCTGAACAACTCACGTCCCGGTTGGGTGCGGTTGGGATTACTTTGAATCGTGGGAGCTTTTCCAGAAATCCGGAAGTTCTCATTTCAGGCTGCTGCTGGTCAGGATTATGTGGTGTTAGCGGCGGCGCGTCCTGATCGCGGTTGATCCTGGCACGGTATTACAGATCCCACTTGTTTGCCGAAACGAATATCCCATACTGACGGTGGCCACCGCCGTAACCCATTCCGGCGATCAGATTCGTTGGTAGAAAGTTACTCTGCGTCAGACCGGGAAACGTCGCTGCGACGGCGTCCTTACCGGTTCGATAAATTACCGGTGCGAGCTTACCCGTTTCATCCCTTTTCTTAAAGCCGTCCGAATTTTCAACATCGGCAAACCCCCAACCCTGCCCCTGGGCCAAATCTCTTTAGAGCAAGACTTCAGCCTCGTTATTCAGGTTGAAAAAGTTATCAGTGCAACGCTCAATTGATATATTTTTTAAAAGTTAAAATATCATTGAGTTCTGCCATTTATTAAGCACATGGAAACTATGATTAATAGAAGCTATCTTGCAGGAGGTGCGGTTATTGGTGCGGGAGTATTAGTCGTGGGCGGAGTCGGCCTGGTGTTTGCCGCGCCGATTGCTGCAGCCGTCGGGGCGAAAGGTGATATCTGTTCGGGCACCCCTTGTTTTGGGGCAGGTTGTTTAGTGATGCCGGAGTTTTATCTGATTATTACCAGTCCGAACCGTATGGTAGAAAAAACTTCTGTTTTTTACTGTCCGGCCTTATGGACTTTAGTGAAAGAGTTTATCATCGGGAGTAATTGGCGGACTTGAAAAAGCTAATGCGGGAACAGATCCCGCAACCCAAACGGAGCCTTGTGGCCCGTACCCAGGGCA
>WFRP01000011.1 GCA_015486505.1 Pseudomonadota bacterium
CCCGCAACCCAAACGGAGCCTTGCGGCCCACAAATAAGTACTCTTATCAGAACATTTTCTGATTATTAAATCTTGTTTTTTGGTACAGAAAATAACCTGTAAGGTACTAATCATCTTCTTGACAAGGGAAAAAAGCTGGTTTAGTTAAAGCGGCAGTTAGTTAACGCGGCAATTTGATAATAGGGAGAAACTTTTCGCCGGCGGTTTTTTCGTCGCGCCAGGTTATTAAACGGGAGAATTTTGATGACGGAGACTACGGATACCAGTGAAAATCAGCGTCACGGTTTGATTATTGTCAATACCGGGAATGGCAAAGGGAAAACCACTGCGGCTTTGGGGACGGTATTTCGGGCTCTGGGGCAGGGTTTCAAGGTGGCGATGGTGCAGTTTATTAAAGGCGGCTGGCGTTATGGTGAGTTGAATGCGGCGGAAAAATTTGCCAATTTCTCGATTGAGCCGATGGGCCATGGTTTTCTCAAACTCGGTGACGGCAAGCCCGCGCCTGAGGATTGCGCGCTGGCGGAAAAAACCTGGGCTCGATGTGCCGAAAAGATTTTGAGTGATGAGTATGATCTGGTGGTCTGTGATGAAGTTAATTACGCCTTGAGTTATGGTTTGTTGCCGGTTGAAATGGTGCTGGCAACCCTGAAACGGAAACCCCGGCGTCTGCATATTATTTTGACCGGCCGTGATGCCTCCGAAAAAATCATTGAGATAGCCGATCTGGTCACCGAAATGCGGGAAATCAAACACCCTTACCAGCAAGGGATTAAAGCCCAGCGCGGGATTGAATTCTGATGGCAACTATCGGCGGTTTTCTTGGTTATGTCAATTATCGTGAGCCTTTTCTCGGGAAATCACTTGATTATCTGATTGGGGCCGAGCGTAAAAAGAACGATAACCGCTTACAGATTACGATGCCGGAAGGGGCCGTTGTCAGCCGGAATGTCAGTGCGGCACAGGATAGGCTTGAGATTTACGCGTCAGCTTTTTTTGCTCAGGAAATTACGGTTGAAATTTTGTCACAGCCGGTTTTTGGCCCGGAACTTAGGCTGTTTCCGATTGATAATTCAAAGCTCTGGAATCAGATAGCTTTTTTTATACCGTTTTCGGGCTCGGCCTGTTCTGATCTGCCCGGGGCCGGGGTCGGGGCGCTGGTGATCGGCAAAAAAGAGTATCGGATTTTGCAGAAACGTTTCACCCCGAAATTGTCAGTTTCCGAGATTGAAGTTCTGCTGCTTGAACTTAAGGCCGAATTTTTCCTGGTTCCGGATCTGACGGATATGATTGATCGGGTTCTGCCCCGGGCCCAGAAACGACTAGGCATTGTCCACCTGGTGACTCTTTGCCAAAATGAGCGTGAGTTTCTGGCCCTGGATTATGCCTGCGCCCGGATTAAAGAGAACGGGACCCCGGGCCATGAAGGCCCGTTGCAGGTGCGCTCTCTTTTGGGCCGCCTGCATGCGGTTTTCCCCGGTCAATTTTGTGTCGGGCTTTCGGTTGTGCACAGGCTGTCGTCATGATCGCTGAAATTAGATGTTTCCGGGGCGGACTGGGGCTGATTGGCGGGTTGCTGATTGGCGGGTTGCTGATTCTGCTTTTGCCGTTTACGGCCAATGCGCGGACGGTTACCGACGAAACCGGGGTTAAGCTGGAAATCCCGGATTCCGCTCAGCGGATTCTGCCATTGACCCCGAGTTTGTCTGAAACTCTGTTCGCTTTAGGTCTTGATAAGCGGATAGTCGGGGTGACCGAATTTGCCACCTATCCGCCGGCCGCCCGGAAAAAGCCCAAGGTCGGGACTTTCTTTAAGCCCAATCTGGAAAAGATTCTGGCTTTAGCTCCGGATCTGGTGCTTGTCGGCAGTGAGCATCAGGACGGAAAAACCAGCGCCGCCTTGAAAAATTTCGGGATTCCGGTTTATCGGGTCCAGCCGGTTGATCTTAACAGTATCTATCGTTTAATCAGTGATCTGGGTGATATAACCGGCACTTTGCCGCAGGCTCAGAAAGTAATTCTGCGGATGAAAAAACAGGTTGCCGCGATTGAGCGTCGAATCGCCGGTTTGCGGCCGCAGCGGGTTTTTTATCAGGTGGGAATTGATCCGATTGTGACTGCCAACCGGCAAACCTTCGCGGCGGATCTGATCCGTCGGGCCGGCGGTATTCTGGTGACCGCGGACAACCCGGTTCGTTATCCGACTTATGCCATTGAAAAGATAATCATCGCCGCGCCGGAAGTGATAATTATCTCTTCGATGTCGCCAAACACCAACTACCGGCGTTTTCGTTTAAGCTGGCAGCGCTGGCGGACAATTCCGGCGGTGCGCAATGATCGTATCTATGTGGTTGATTCTGATTTGGTCGATCGTCCTTCGCCGCGGATTGTCGACGGCCTTGCCAAAATGGCGGAGTTTATCCATCCGCGGGCTTTTGCTCAACCGGGTTTAGCTGGTCGCAGACACAAGTAAATACTCAAATTTATTTGTAACTATTCAGCCGAATCCGGGGTCGGGCGCGGTTTTTCTCTGCTAGGCGTTAAGATTTCTGTTTTTCCTTACGCTCGCTGCGCCCGCCTCGCAAAACTCGCTTACGCTCAAACAGTTGCAATGCTAATGGGCTCCCGCTCGCTTCCGAAAAACAACGAAATCGTTTCCGCAACCGCTTACGAAAAACCACCC
>WFRP01000012.1 GCA_015486505.1 Pseudomonadota bacterium
ACCGGTCGGCAGAATTTCCGGAATATCGGTGTCGGCAATTGTCGGGTAACCCCAGTTGATACAACCGGCTGCGGCTGCGTATTTCTCATCATTAACTTCGCCCAGCGCCATAACGAAAGCGAATACGCGATCTTTACTGTACTTGAGAATCCCTTTGTAATCACCCGGCTCTTTACCACCGAAAGTCAACGCCGCCCGGGTGGCGAAACCCAAAGCGTGAACCGCGGCGGAAACCGGCTTACCGAAGCTGACGAGACGGGTATTCCAGCCTAACTGAACGCCGCCTTCTTTGAGCTGTTCGGCGAAGGAGCCGCCGGTGTTCTGGTCATCACCGCCCATGAAGACGTAGATGCTCTTTTCCTGAAGCTCTTTGGCGATAGCAACCGCAGTTTCAACGTCTTTTGCCGCGCCAACGACCGCAGCAAAACCGGGGGCTGAACCATCAACAAACTCAACTCCACGTTTACGCAGGATAATATCATCCGCGGCGCCAAGCCAGATGTCGGCATCGGTATCTTCCGGATCTTCCTTGCTCGGGAGATAGGGGCACTCTTCGCCTTCAATATATTTTAAGGCTTCTTCCATTTCGAATGCGAAAACCGCGGCCATACCGGCATCAAGACCAGGACCCAGATAGGGGAGCCAGGCGGCTTCAGCCGGCAACTCCGGCAACAGTTCACGACATTTTACCAGAACCGGCTGCATATCACCCAGGGTTTCAACCTTCATGCCGGCTATACCATAGATAACCGGCAGATAATAAGCGGTGTTCGGCAGAACGACTTCTTTATCCGCACCATACTTTTCGGTCATGGCATTGATTTTTCCCTCAACGCGGTCGACGATGGCATGGGCTCCGCGGATGGCCGCGGTAAGAATAAGTTTTGACATTTTTGATCCTCCGAGGCAGACTTCATGTCTGCTTTGCACGAGATTATTTAATGATTAAAATCTTCTGATTTCAGCTTAAGCCATCAGTTCGTCAATGCACTCTTCAACCAGCTTAACCGCTTTCGGGTTCCGCATAATCAGCAGGTTGGAGCCGGAGAGCAACATATCGATACCGGTAGTTGCTTCCCAGAGCACGCCGCGTTTTTCCATGTCCGGGCCGAAAGCCGGCTCTTCCTCTTCAGTCAATTTTACTTCACGGGCTTTCCAGCACTCTTTACCGAGATCATTGATGATCGGCGCCTGCATTTTGTCATCATTCTGGGCCAGAGCCGCTAAAGAGATGCGCTCCATAACCGAATAGGAATATTCAACCCCATAGCCCAGGGCTCCGGTTGAAGGCTCCATGATGATTTTTTCCATCGGCAAGCCCAAGTTGCTGATCAGGATATTCATCTGTTTGGCCATGTTGACATCGATCGGGCTCTGGGAAACTACAGCGTGGCCATAGCCTAAGCAGGCAGCGGCAATCTTTTTATAGTTTTCTTCAACGGCGGGGCCGACGAGCAGGTTTTTGCCTTCGTTGACTTCGCAGACTTTTGCCAGAACTTCGGCATCTTTTTCAACGTTGCCGCTGCCCCAGACGATCAGGGGAACGTCAATCGCTTCAAGCATTTTGCCGACCAGATCCGCCGCGTAAGCGGCATCTTTGTTTTCGCCGTTCGGGTCGGTACTGGCAAGCTGCAGGCAAATAGCCTTGGCGCCGTAGTCGGCAACATTTTTCTTGGCCCAGGCAATCGGATCGTTGATAACATCCTTGAACGGATCGACCACGGCTGCCGGCCACTCCGGATCCACAACGTCATAAACTTCCATCGCGATAAGCGGTTTGTTTGGTAATTCGCCATCGAATGTGGCAAAAGGCATAGCTGCCTGGCCGCCGACGGTGACTGTCTGGTCACCACTGCCGATTGTCAGGGTGCCCATTTTACCGGAATACTTCTCTGTTAGTGCTGAAAATGCCATCAGATTATTCCTCCTGTTAGGGTTGATGGGTTAGTTGTTTCTAGTTGTATACTAAAACAAATTGGCTATATTTTTTAACGCCGAGGCGGTAAGTGAAGGTCATTCAGTCTAATCCGACTGAAATACTGTGCATTATGTGCTACGACAGCGGTTTTCAAAAGCGCGGGACTATAAACACATCCGGGAAATAATTTCAAGGAAAATATTTCCCGGACTCAATATGGAAATATTTTCGGCATTATTTTTTTTAGTTCCTGATAGGCGATTGCCTCGGCCGGAAGTTTGATTGTGGCTTTACCTTCGCGATCAAATTTGGCCAGCAGCGGGTCATCAGGAATGACCCCGGCAAGGTCAATGCCAATTTCGTTAATAAGATCATAGGCTTCATCAACAAGTTTGCCGTCAATTGCCCGGTTGATTATCAAAGCCAGAGTCCCGACCCTGAGGTTGATCTCCTCGACCAGTTCCTTAATCCGCCCAGCGGTTCTGATGCCGCGCAGGCTCGGATCGGAGACCACCAGCAAAAGATCGATATCTTTCATCAACAGCCGGCTTAAATGCTCCATCCCGGCTTCGTTGTCGATGACGACATAGTCATATTCCTTGACCATAAAATCGATAAATTTGGTGCAGAGTGAATTGGCATAACAGTAGCAGCCGGCGCCCTCGGGCCGCCCCATCGTCAAAAGATCGTAGGTGCCGGTTTCGACCAGAAGATTCTGGATATGGTATTCCATATAGGCTTCTTTGGTCATTCCGGCAGGGACATCGGTCTTCATCCCTTCCCGCAGTTCACCGATATTGCCCGGCACTTCAACGTCAAGAACCTCGCCGAGATTGGCGTTGGCATCGGCATCAACCGCGAGAATCGGCTTCATCTCCTGTTCCGCCATCCAGCGCAAAATCAAGCCGATCAGCGTCGTTTTTCCGGTACCGCCCTTACCGGCGATAGCAATTGTTTTTCCCATAAAAAATCCTTATTTCAACATTGCCATAGTTTTAGGAAAAGCAGTGGTCTCGGTATGCGGCAGGAACTGGGCCGCGACATACTCGTCCATAAATTTCATATTGTTGGCAAGTTCGATGTTGGTCATCATACCGGCAATGTTGCGGGCTTCACCGAGCATCTCACGCGAGACCGAAACCAGGCGGTCACCGAGCAGGGCCCCGTTACCGACAAACATAAACTTTTTATGATCAATTTCGGGTAAAAGGCCGATGGTGACGGCGCGCTCAAGATTGATATATTTGCCGAAACCGCCGGCAATAATAAATTTATCAAGATCTTCAAAACTCAGGCCGACGCTTTCGAGCAGAATCCGGCAACCGGCGTAAATCGCCCCTTTAGTGCGGATAATATTATCGATATCACCCTCGGTAATCGTGATTTCATCAATGCCGTCAGCGCTCTGTTCGGCATCGGCAAGCAGATATTCCCAACCGGTGTCACCCTTGCGAATGCGCTCAGTATTCAAGTCGCGTTTGAATTTTCCATTCGGTTCAATAATACCGACAATCAGCATCTCGGCAATAGCTTCAATGATGCCGGAGCCGCAGATGCCGAGCGGTTTCTTTTTGCCGATGGTCAGAAGCATCGGTTCGTAAGTTTCGGGGTTGATGCGGATCTGTTCAATCGCGCCGGTGGTCGCGCGCATACCGTATTTGAGGCCGCCGCCCTCAAACGCCGGGCCCGCCGAACAGGAGGTGCAGACCAGCCAGTCGCAGTTGCCGAGTACCAGTTCGCCGTTAGTGCCGACATCCATAAACAGGGTTAAATCTTCACGCTGAAAGATGCCGGAACCTAAGACGCCGGCAACAATATCGCCGCCGACATAAGAGGATACGGCCGGGAAGGTATATATATGTATGTAGTCGGGCAAATTCAGCCCAAGATCCATAGCCCGCACCGGGGGAAAGAAGTTCGCGGTCGGCACATAGGGATCTTCGCGGATATATTTGGGGTCGAGGTTTAAGAAAAACTGACTCATTGTCGTATTCGCCGCCACGACCATATGTGAAATCTGATCTTTTTGAATGCCGCCCGCTTTAACCAGATTGTCGATAATTTCGTTTAGATCTTTAATGATACTGTCGTGCAGTTCTTTTAAGCCGTCGCCCTTCTGGGAATGGACAATCCGGGTGATGACATCTTCACCAAAACGGACCTGGGAGTTATATTTCGCGTCCGTGGCGATTAGCAGATCACTTTCAAGATCGTCGATAACCGAACGTTCCTCGGCCTGGTGCGAAGCATTCAGGTTCAAGAGCTGTCCCTGAACTGTGGTGGTGCCGATATCGATAATAATCGAGTAGTTGGCGGCCCGGGTATCGCCGGCCTCAATATCGATTAGTTTAAGGCCCTTGGGGTTGTAGACGATGGTCGCCGTAATCTTCCAGTCCGCCTCGCGCAACATCCGCGGCAGCCGCCGCAGGAGAAAGTAGTCGGCCGAGATATTGTCGAGCTGGTGTTCATTTTTAAGCTCGCGCATCAGACGCCCGAGATCACTTAAATTGTCATCCAGGGTCGGCGGCGGCAGCTCGATGTAGTATTTAAAAACGGCCGGATTGATCTTGACGCCCTGAACCAGGGAATTGAGATCACGAGCCATCAGGGTGTGTGATTTCTGACCGGAATCTTTTCTTAAGACCGAGTTGTCAATCCGGGATTCCTGGGGGATGGTGATCGTCAGATCATCGGTGACTTTGGTGGTGCAGGCGAGGCGGTAGCCTTTTTTCCAATCTTCATCGCTGATTTTGGCCGAATGTTCAACTTCGGGATGGCCCTGGTCAATAATAACCCGGCATTTGCCGCAGGCGCCGTTGCCGCCGCAGGAAGCATTGATGTGGACGCTGGCGGCAATCGCGACCCGGAGCAGATTTTCACCATCACGAAAAACATCAAAGGTTAAATCGTCGGGCTGAAAGGTGACCTGATGTATGGGCTTCGGCATAATCTTCTACTATTGCAACAGGTTGATTGGGGTTTTACTGTAATTATGAACGGTAAATTCTTAAATACTGGGTAGTGAATTAAAGTGCAGTCAAAAAACGTTATATGGCTAAGTTCATAAAAACGAAAAAGCTGGAGCAGCAGGAAAAAGGTTTCCCACATACTCCAGATTTTCAGACTTGTCAACCGGGGCCCTGAAAAGGTTCAGGGCCCCGGTGTTTTTGCATTATCGGTTGTAGAGTCTTCTCTTGAGAAGCATCCCAGACCGCTATCGCGGCCACTTATGTACAAGCAACGTGAGAGGAACTAATGCGGGAACTATCCCCGCAACCCAAACAGGGCTTTTCAGCCCGCAAATAAGTACTCTTATCAGAACATTTTCTGATTATTAAATCTTGTTTTTTGGTGCAGAAAATAACCTGTAAGGTACTAAATCTTAGTTAATCTGCGTTCATCTGTGGTTTCTGTTTTTTTGTTGAACCACAGATTGACACGGATAGACGCAGATAAAATTTTAATAATTTCAAGTAGTTACAATCCGTTACTTAGAAGAGACCCTTAACCTGACCGGTTTCGGTATCAACATCAATGCGGCGGTAGGCCGGATCCGAAGCCGTACCCGGCATCAGTTTAATGGTACCGGCCAGCGGCACGCAGAAACCGGCGCCCTGATAGATGAGGACGTCGCGAATCGGGAAAATGAAACCTTTCGGCCGACCTTTCAGCACCGGATCATGCGAGAGGGAAAGGTGGGTTTTAACCATACAGGTTCCGAGTTTTGAAAGTTCAGGATCGTTGTCGATAATCGCGATCTTTCTCAACGCTTCATCGGTAAATGATGCGCCGTCGGCACCATAAACCTCTTTGGCGAGCAACTCAATCCGCTCTTTCAGCGGCGTAGAATCTTCGTAGAGAAGTTTGAAGTTAGTCGGCTCTTCGCAGGCGGCGATAACGGCTTCACAAAGCTCTTTGGCGCCTTCACCACCATACTGCCAGTGCCGGGAAGTCGCGCAACGGGCCCCGACTTTTTCACATTCAGCTTTAATCGCGTCAATTTCAGCCTGGGTATCGGTATAGAAACTGTTGATACAGACAACCGGAGCGATCCCGGCTTTCTTGACGGTTTCGATATGAGCAATCAGGTTGCAGCAGCCGGCTTTGACGAGATCAATGTTCTCTTCAACATACTCTTTCGCCAGTGGCCGTCCGGGAACTACTTCAGGGCCGCCGCCGTGCATCTTGAGGGCGCGGACGGTTGCCACGATAACCGAGCAGTTCGGGGTCAGGCCGGAGAAGCGGCATTTTAAGTTCCAGAATTTCTCAAAACCGATGTCGGCACCGAAGCCGGATTCGGTGACCAGGTAGTCAGCCAGTTTGAGGCCGATGCGGTCAGCGATGATTGAAGACTGACCGATGGCGATGTTGGCGAAAGGCCCGGCATGGACGAGAACCGGCTGACCTTCGACGGTTTGGAGCAGATTCGGATTCAATGCTTTAACCATCCAAGCGGTCATGGCACCGGCAACATCGAGATCTTCGGTGGTAACCGGGGAACCATCTTTGCTGTAGGCGACGATGATTTTGCCCATACGCTTGCGCAGATCGGCAAGATCCTTGGCGACGGCGAGGATTGCCATGATTTCGGAAGATACGGCAATCGCGAAACCGGATTCCATAACCATACCGTCAAGCCGGCCGCCCAAACCGATAACGATATTACGCAGAGACTGGGCGCAGAAGTCGATAATCCATTTAACTTCAACCCGGTTCGGGTCGATATCAAGGCGTTTGAGACCTTTCTTTTCGAGGAAAGCATCGTTATTGTTCTGCTCATGCTGCATACGGGAGGTCAAAGCCACCATCATCAGGTTGTGAGCGTTCATGATATTGTCGATGTCACCGGTGAGGCCGAGTGAGAACGGCGTCAACGGAATCGTCTGCGCGATACCGCCGCCGGCAGCTGAACCCTTAACGTTGAAAGTCGGGCCGCCGGAAGGCTGACGGATAGCGCCGACAACTTTCTTGCCCATCAGGCCGAGACCCTGAACCAGACCCATGCTGGTCGTGGTTTTGCCTTCGCCGAGCGGGGTCGGGGTGATCGCGGTAACGTTGATGTATTTGCCGTCCGGGGCATCTTTGAGGCGCTCAAGAACCTTCATGTAGTCGACTTTGGCGACATACTTACCCATCGGAATCAGCTCTTCACCGACCAGGCCGAGTTCATCAGCAATCTCGGTGATCGGTTTCATATTTTCTTTTTCGGCCAGGGCGGCAATCTCCCAGTCAGCCATGTTCGGGGCGTCAAATTTTGTAAAATCTAATCCCATCTTTTTTTCCTCCTCGGAAACTTGAGTTTTACCGGTCTATACATTGATGTAGAGTGACCGGTCAGTTAACGGCTCTCACCAGCCCCGATAAGGGCGGTGGTAAAAAAAAAGGGCAAGCGCCTGATGAATCAGGTTGTCAC
The DNA here is from genome assembly GCA_015486505.1 of Pseudomonadota bacterium. Taxonomy (GTDB): domain Bacteria; phylum Desulfobacterota; class Anaeroferrophillalia; order Anaeroferrophillales; family Tharpellaceae; genus Tharpella. Next base: position 7,332 of record WFRP01000012.1, read on the forward strand.
CCTGTGTTTAGTACCTTACAGGTTATTTTCTGCACCAAAAAACAAGATTTAATATCCAGAAAATGTTCTGATAAGAGTACTTATTTGCGGGCCAGCGGAAGTGTTCCTGGGTACGGGGCGCAAGGCTCCGTTTGGGTTGCGGGGATTGTTCCCGCATTAGTACCTTACAGGTTATTTTCTTGTTTTTTTCGACAGCTTTTTTCAACTGTAAAAACAAGAAAATGTTCTGATAAGAGTACTTATTTGCGGGCCGAAAAGGCTCCGTTTGGGTTGCGGGAGCTGTTCCCGCATTAGTTTGAGTTTGACGCTTATGCAGGCTGTGATTGTTAAGCATTTTATCTTGAGAAACCCCTTAGTGGGTGTCGGTTTGTGAAAGCACTGACTGCCTTGCTACGCCATAACCGGAGCGCCTCATATACTATTGTAAATTGTTTGTCAATCTTTTTCGTCTTCAGGATTTTGTATAATATATGTTGTGTACGGTAGCCCGGCCCGCTGCGACGGTTACATTTTTTGCCGTAATTTTCAGCTGAAAAATTATTGCCGAAGATTTTTTAATAATCGGTTTTATCCTTGACAAGTAAAAGTACGGGGAGTAAATAACCGGTTGTGGTTTTCCGGAAGCTGCTTTTGCCGGATATGTTCTTTTGCCCCGGGAATGGAGGATGATTTGCATCGTTACGTTCTAACAAGTGTTGGTAGAGAACTTAAACTGCAAGAAATGGCCGGCTGTGATCCTGGTAAGTTTACATCTCCCCTGCTGGTCAGCGGTTTCAACCGGCAATCACCTGATATTTCCTCTCCTTTATCCCCTTCCCTCCAGATAAATGCCGATCTCACCCCGGCATCTTGCAAACAATTAAGCCGCTTAGCTATTGCTGAACGTAACCGGCTCCTGGCAAACCGGCGGCGAAACTATGTTTATACCGTGGAGCCTCGGGTTGCGGTTATTGCCGCCGACCCGTTGTTGCTGGCGGATTTTATCGATATTTACGGCGGCATTTTCGCAACGGTGCCGGTTCTCTTTTCCTCGAAAATTCAGCCGGAATACATCCCGGCCGCAGAACTTGATATTCTATCTGCCGCCGGCGGCGGCTATCGGGTGCGCTGTACTGCCCGCTCGCCCATCGACCGGCAGGTCTGTACCTGGTGCCGGGCCTGTATTGCCGCCTGCGGCAAGCAGTGTATCACTCCGGAGTTAGAGATTGATTTCGGACGCTGCACTTTGTGCGGTGATTGTGTTGACGCTTGTCCGGTCAAGGCGGTGGATCTTGATGCCCGGGCCGTAAAAGAGTTTAAAGTACCGGCGATTATTCTCTTGGGTGAGCCGGCCGGGATCAAGCTTCCGGCGGCGCGGGAGATGATTTTTCGCGGGCCTGAAGTTGAAGCTTTCCTGCGTCAGGTCGGAGAGCATCAGGTTGAGGAGACCGTAGTTTATCAACGGGAGCTCTGTCAGTATTGCGGCCGGCTGGATCTGGGTTGTCGGCAATGTCTGGAGGCCTGTACCCATAGCGCTTTGTCGCGGGATGGCGGCGGCATCAGTATCGATTATCTTGTCTGTCAGGACTGCGGCGCCTGTGTTGCCGCCTGTCCGACCGGAGCTTTGCAGGATCAGCGTTTTAACGATCGCAGCTTTTTCACCTTTTTCGGCGAGCTTGAGCTTGCCGAACCGCAGGTTGCGGTTCTTGGATCTGAAGATGAGTTATTAGAGCTCTGGTGGTACCATTCCGGAAAAAGTCGGGAGCCGCTCTTTTTTCTCGAATATCCCCGGGTGCAAGCCTTAACGGCCCTGCATTTTCTGTTTCTCTTCGCTCTGGGTTTCAGTCGGGTGGTGCTGCTCAAGAGTGCTGACAATGCAGCCGAAAATCCGGCGGCGGCCCGGGAGCTGCGGCTGGCGCAGGATATTTTGCAGCGTCTGTTTGCGGTCTCCGATTTTATTTTAACGACAAGCGGCCGGGATTTCAGCGGGGCGCAGAAAAAGGCCGGGAAAAATCCCCTGAAAACGGTTTATGATGATTTTAACTTTACCGGTCGCCGTCCGAAACTGTCATCATTAGTGCAGTTTCTGCTCACGGCCGCAGAAACTGCGGAAACCAGGGTAATAGAACCTTTGCCCGGAGCAAAATACAGCCCGACTTATGGCCGGATCCGCTGCGCGGCCGAAAAATGCAGCGCCTGTGCCGCCTGTCTCAATGAGTGTCATACCGGAGCCCTGACCACTGACCCGCAGGCTTATACTCTCAACCATGA
>WFRP01000013.1 GCA_015486505.1 Pseudomonadota bacterium
CTTATCAGAACATTTTCTTGTTTTTTCAAACCGAAAATAACCTGTAAGGTACTAATGCGGGAACAATCCCCGCAACCCAAACAGGGCCTTTTCGGCCCGCACCCAGGGGCAATCCGCTGGTCGCACCCCAAGGGCACTTCCGTTGGGCGCAGATGAGTACTCTTATCAGAACATTTTCTTGTTTTTTCAAACCGAAAATAACCTGTAAGGTACTAATGCGGGAACAATCCCCGCAACCCAAACGGCACCTCGCGGCCCGCAAATAAGTACTCTTATCAGAACATTTTCTTGTTTTTTCAAACCGAAAATAACCTGTAAGGTACTAAACAGTTACAAAAAACTTTACCAATACCGCCTATTCTGCTATAGGCCCGCCTCGTTCCCCAGCGGCCAACCCGTATAACTGAAAATGGGTCCACGACGATTACAGCCGCCGCTAATACTTTATACATACTGCAAGAACAAGAAAAACTCAACCCGTAAAAAGCAGAGGCGGCCTTAAGCCTGCATTTTTACCGGAAAATCCTTTTATGACTCTCTCTCACGCTGACGTCGGCAACCTGCAAATTTCACCTTCAGAACCGGCAATCATCACCAGATCCGGACATCCGATCTCTCGTAAAAACATTGACCCGAATGCGGTTAAAATCCTTTACCGGCTGAAGAATCGGGGATTTACGGCCTATCTTGCCGGCGGGGCCGTCCGTGATATGCTGCTCGGCGACACGCCGGCCGATTTCGACATTGTCACCAACGCTACCCCGAGACAGGTTAAACGGCTTTTCCGCAACTCGCGGATTATCGGCCGCCGGTTTCGGCTGGTTCATATATTCTTTTACAGCGATGCCCGGAAAACCCCGCAGATTTTTGAGATCGCCACCTTCCGCCGCCCCTTCACCCTGGAACAGGATGATGCCGAACGTCTCCAGGAACAACCGGAATTTGCCAACAACCTTTTCGGCACCCCGGAGGAAGATGCCCGGCGCCGGGACTTCACAATCAATGCTCTCTTCTATAATATTGCTGATTTTTCGGTTATTGATTATGTTAACGGCCTGCGCGACTTAAACGATAAAATTATCCGCGTTATCGGTGACCCGGACATACGTTTTGCCGAAGATCCGGTCCGCATCTTAAGGGCGCTGGAGTTCGCCTGCCGGCTTGATTTTTCGATTGAGAAGGAGACGCTGAGAGGCTGCAAAGCGCAGGCCCGCGCCTTGAGTGAAGTTCCCGCCAGTCGCCTGCGGGAGGAATTAAAAGGACTTTACAGCAAAAAAACTACGGCGGCTTTACTGGAAATGGGCAACCGTTACCAGATTAATCAATACTGGCTGCCGGAAGAGATTGCCGCAAACTGCGCCGCGGCGATTCCGGTTATAAAAGAGATCGAAGATTTTTTCCCAACCGCGGATAACAGTAAAGCTCTTGAAAAAATGCTGGTTGCCGCCCTGATTGTGCCGGGTGTTTTAAAAAAATTCCCTCTCCGCGATAATGTGAGACTTAACCAGGTACAGGAATTTGTCACGGAGAGCTTAAGACCGATAAATCAACGCTTCAACCTGCCCCGGTTTCAACGGCACGCCATCAAGGATATTTTCGGTCTGGTCTATCGCCTGGGCCGGGGCGACAAACGCGTAAAAAAGCTGGTCAGCCGGGAGCAATTCTTCGCCGCCCTCTTCTTCTACGCCGCCATCAACAAGCAGGCCGCCACGAAACCGGAACATTTTTCTTTCTGGCAGCGGCAAAGTCAAAGTTTAAGCCGCAATGCACGGGCTCAGGGCCTGGATTACAGCCGGCTCTTTGCGGATAACAGTGAAAATAAACAGGCGCTTGCGGAATGAGCCGGGACCGACTTAATCTCGGCCGCATCGATTATTTAAACTGCTGGCCGCTTTTCAAAATGCTGCCGACGGTTTTAGACGACGCTCATTACCGGCTGATTTCCGGCCATCCGGCCCGGCTCAATGCCGGTTTGAAAAACAACGAGATTGATATCAGCCCCTCTTCCTCGATGTTACTGGCCAACAGTGATGCCGACGACTATTTTATCCTGCCGAATATCAGTATCGCCTCTCTTACCGAGGTGCGCAGCGTTGTTCTTTTAAGCCGCGTCCCGCTGGCTGATCTCAACCGGAAAACCATCTCTCTGACCAGCCACTCATTAACCTCGATCTTTCTTCTCAAAATTATCCTGTTTCACTTTCAAAAACTTGACCTGGATTCCATCACCTTTGTCACTGAAGAGTTTGCTCCGACTGAACACCTCAAAAAAGATGCCGCCCTGATTATCGGCGATCAGGCCCTTAAATCATACCATAATCCACCACCGGGCTACATCGTTTACGACCTGGGACAACTCTGGCACAGGTTCACGGACCTGCCGTTCGTTTACGCGCTCTGGATCGGCCGCAAACAAGCGATAAAACAAAAAAAACGGTTGCTGATCAACCTGCACCGGGCCTTAAACGAAATCATTGCCGCCCTGCCGGAACAACTGGCCGGCCTTACCGCGGCCGCGTTGCGGGCAGATACCGGCATCTCAGCCCCGCAATTACTCTCCTACTGGCAGCAGGCCATCTCCTACGACCTCAATCGCCCAGCTCTGGCCGGGCTTAATCTGTTCTACAACCTGGCCTGTGAAATGAACCTGATCCGCAAAGTTCCCGAACTTAATTTCTTCCGTGGCTAAACCTGAAAAATCAACTGCAATATAAATCGCTTCTCAGTATAAATCACTTAATTTTAGTACCTTACAGGTTATTTTCGGTTTGAAAAAACAAGAAAATGTTCTGATAAGAGTACTTATTTGTGGGCCGCATGGCTCCGTTTAGGTTGCGGGGATTGTTCCCACATTAGAAATAACAAATGATACCAGGGACGGTTTACTTCGACGAAGTTTTTCCAATTCATCCCGGTTGGCGATATCCCACCGGGCCCATAAATCGACGTGCATACTCCCTTCCAGCTTTTTCCCGATATCGGAATCAGCCATTCCCTGTTTCAGCAATGCGAAACCTTTAATATAATCGTCTTCAAATCGCTGCTTAAAACCCGAAAGCGAACGCTCTAACGACTCGGTATCCACGTCACGGGCCGCCTGTAACAATTTATCAATAACCGGGACTATTTTCGCCCCATCCCGATTGCCGTTCTTCATCATTGCGAAAACCTGATTGGACAGCCGCAGTGACCGATAGACATTCTCAACCTGGATTTTGGTTTCAGACTTTATAATATTCATATACTGCAAGCAAACAAAGTTCAGTACGATCGCCCCCAACAACATACCAAAAACATAATAACGCTCCTTGCGGCGCGATGCCGGAAACGCTACCATAACTGCTGAAAAAGCAACCCCCACTGCTGACAGCCCGTTAAGAAAAAGGCTCACAACCCCCAAAATCATAGAAACGATACCTAACACAAGCCCCCCCATCAACCAGTATATATTCAGCCTCTTGTCGGTGCAAAGCTTCTTTTTTAACATCTTGCACCACAGCCCCGTCAACTAATGTGGTTTAATTTTAACGGACACTCTGCTAAGAGCAATTAAAAAGAAAGCGAGGTGTCCAATGAGCGAGAAAAAACGTCCAAATTACACGAAACCAGCAATTGAAGAGCGTAGATTTATAAGAGAAATTTTAAGTATGTGTGAAAGCTTTCAATAGGGGTTTGGGGCGTGGTGACAAATGATCAATTATTTAAAGAGAAAAAATGGTATTTATCATCAACTATGTTGATGGTCAAATAATATAACTCAATAAAATTTGAAAATAATATATGAGATCAGCCACGAAACCACCAGCAACTTGACAAACAGTCAACAATACAGTCAATACAGATCAAAAACACTGCCACTTAAACCCAAAACAGCCACCTGCAAACCAATGCAAGTGGCTGTTTTTATTGCTTAATATTGCTGGTCGGGACGAGAGGATTTGAACCTCCGACCCCCTGCTCCCAAGGCAGGTGCGCTGCCAGACTGCGCTACGTCCCGATTACGGCGTTCTCTCAAGCAACACTCCGCTGCGGTCAAGAGAGGCGGCTTCTAACATAACTCCCGGTATGCTGGCAAGCAGTTTCTGCCTTACTCTTCGTCAAGATCATCATCGGAACCGTTGACCCCGAGTTTTTTAATCTGGTACCGCAATGTGCCGCGGTCCATATTCAGCAGGCGGGCGGTTTTAGCCTTGTTGCCGCCGGCGACCTTCATCGCTTCTTCAATCAGGTAGCTGGAAAATGATTTCACGAGTTCATTAAAATCGACCCCCTGACGAAAATCGTATTCCCGGGGTAGAGCTAAACCGAACTTGCCCTTGTCACGGCCGGCCGAAAACACCTCCAGCGGCAGATGTTCTTCGGTAATGATTTCAGAATCCTCCAAAATCATAATTCTTTCAACCATATTTTTCAACTCGCGGACGTTGCCGCGCCACTGATAATTCTGCAGCAGTTCCAGGGCGCCGGGTGAAATTTCCCTGACATTTTTCTTGAATTTGCGGTTAAAATAATCAAGGTAAAATTTCAGGAGCAGTTCAATATCCTGCCGCCGCTCACGCAAGGGCGGAATGACAATATTTATCACTTTGAGCCGGTAGTAGAGATCTTCGCGGAAACGGTTTTCTGCAATCAGCTTTTCCAGCGACTGGTTGGTTGCCGAAACAAAGCGGGTATCGATTTTAATATCCTCAACACTACCCAGCCGACGGAATTTACTCTCTTCCAGAACACGCAGAAGTTTAGCCTGCAGCGGGGCCTCCATATCGCCGATTTCGTCCAGAAAAACCGTGCCGCCGTCACCTTTTTCGAGAAGGCCGAGTTTACGGGTTTTGGCGTCGGTAAAGGCTCCTTTTTCATAACCGAAAAGTTCACTTTCAAGCAGGTTGCCGGGAATTGAAGCACAGTTGATGCTGACAAAAGGTTTGGCTGAACGTTCGCTCAAATTGTGGATTGCTTTGGCAACCAGTTCCTTGCCGGTGCCGCTCTCTCCCTGAATCAGAACCGAGACATCACGATTACCGGCAACTTTACGCACCATTACCATAACCTTTTTCATCAAGGGATCAACTGAAATAATATCGTGAGTCCGGGATTGCTCCTTGACAATATCCCGGACCTCGCGTTTCAATTTGCCGGTTTCCAGGGCAAGCTTAACGATAAGGAGAATCTCTTTCGATTTGAAAGGCTTGTTTATGTAGTCATAGGCCCCGAATTTCATCGCTTCGACCGCCGTATCGACCGAGCCGTAAGCGGTCATCATAATACAGAGCGGGGCGTAGTTTATCTGATCATGAATATGCCGCATCAGATCAATGCCACTGCCGTCGGGAAGCCTTAAATCGATCAGGATAAGATCATAAACCTCTTTCGCAATCTGAACCTTGGCATCATCAACCCGGCCGGCGACTTCAACCCGATAACCGGCCCCGGTCAACAGATGAGTCAGGGATTCACGGATAAGTTTTTCATCATCAATTATAAGTATTCGATTGGACATTTCCCACACTCTGATATCGGGGTTGCGCTTCACCGGCCGGCAGGCCGACGGCGAAACTTGAGCCTGTGCCAACTTCAGTTTCAACCTCAAGCCGGCCGCCATGCTCTTTAATTATACTGTGAACTATAGATAAACCCAGCCCGGTTCCCCGGTTTTTGGTCGTAAAAAACGGATCATAAATCTTGTCGATTATCTCCGGCGGCATCCCCGGCCCGCTGTCGCTTATCCGCAGCCACAGCCAGGGCTGTGCCGACGCAGCCTGACCGGCATCATCATCTTTAGCACTTGATTCCGCCCCGCCGGCATTGCCGAGGCCAAGCTCAATCCTGATTTTCCCCGCCCGATCCCGGGCCGCATCAAGAGCGTTCAAACCGAGATTGACCACCACCTGCTTCAGTTTTTCCGGATCGCCATAAACCGACGGCAGTACCGTATCCCCGAGTTGTAAAGATACCTCGATCTCAAACCGCCGGGCCTGCTCCTTAAATATCGTAAACCAACTCCGTAGCAGATCCTGAACATTGATCCAGGATTTTTCCAGCATCTCCGCCCGGGAAAATTCAAGCATTGAAGAAACAATATTCTCGAGCCGGTCAATCTCTTCGATCACTCCGGCGACCAGTTTACCGGCATTTGGACGATCCGTCAACTCATTGCTGATAATATCCAGAGAGATATTCATACCGGTCAATGGATTTCTGATCTCATGCGCGATTCCGGCGGCCAGGCGGCCGATTGAGGCGAGCCGCTGCATCCTTTCGATTTCCTGATCGGATTTGCGTTTTTCGGTTTGATCCTGAACCAGCACCAGCAAGCCGCGATCGCCGTCGGGAGCCGCTCCCAGCGAGGTCACATTAACGGAAAAAATTTTCTCATTCATACTTAAAGGCTTGCAGTTGCCGCCGGGCTCAGTGCAGTTCTGACACATCTCCAGCTGAGCTGAAGCTTGCTGACGGCCGCCAACCAGAGTCAGCGCCCGGCGAAAGGCCGAAGAGTCTAAAAGGTTAAAAATACTGCCCTGCCAATCAGGTTCCAGGGAAGCAAAAATTTTCTCACTCATCCGATTATGGGAGGTTATCCGAAGCGCGCTGTTTAACGTAATAATGGCATTCGGTGAACTGCGCAAGATACTTTCACGAAAATCCCGATCTTCGATCAGCGTCCGGTTAAAAATAAGGCTTTCCATTGCCTTATCCGCCTGCGCTGTAAAAATTTTCATCAGATCGATATTCAAATTGACCGGTGGCTCAAGTTCACGATAAAGCAGCGCTAAAATCCCCTGCTCCCGTTTACCGACCAGTATCGGCAGGGTTAAAGTCCCGCCGCGCTGACTGCCGCCGCCCGTCAGGATGCGACTTCCCGGACGAAATAAAACCTGACCGGTAACCAGCGACTCATTAAGCTGTTTTCTGATGGCAAAAGTTGAAAAATCCGCGATTGAAATCGCAAAGGCCGAAACCGGCGCCAATCTGGTTCCCGGGCCTTCGTTTAACAGCAGCCAACCCGCCCGCGCCCTACCGAGTTCAACCCCGCATGAAACAATAAGCTGCTGCAATTCGGCCAGATCCTTAATCTCACTCATCTGCCGCGCAATCTGCTGCAGACGGAACAGGTCATCAATCTGGCGCTGATTATGGGCGTGCAAACGCCGGTTGGCGACCCCGATACCGATCTGGTCGCAAAAAATCTCTAAAATTTCAATATCTTCAGCGCTGATCCCTTGCCGCCGAAAACTCCGATCGGCCAGCATCGTGCCGACCACCCCCTGATCGGTAATCACCGGCACCAGTACACAGTTACTCCGCTTCAAGGCGGCATTGCGGCGCTTATCCAGATCCGAAAAAAAAGTTGTCTCGGCAGCAGCATTGATCTGAATTATCTCGCCGGAGCGCACCACCCGGGTTTCAACACAATCATCAATTTCAAGGTCATATTTCAAACCTTTGACGCTAACCTGACAACCGACATTGATTATACCCTCAAGCAGAGTCGTACCCTCACGCAGCAGATAAAGCGCCACCCGATCGTAGCTCAAGGCAACACTGACCGTCTCCAGAATAGTCCGGACCAACTCTTCCTGACTCATACCGGTCATCGTCAGACGGCTTATCTGATGCAGAGCCGTCAAAACCTGCTTGGTATTTTTCTGAACCATCTATTTTGAGACCATTTTCCGGTTAAACCCGCACAATATTAAATCGGGAGAACCTGGATATATTCTTTGCCGACAAAAAAACAAGGCAATTTGCATTGTCCGGAGAAAGCGCCGCTCAAATAGCCTTCTCACTGCAGGGAATACAGATTTTACGACCATGTTGTTCAACGATACGGGTATCCATTACTTCCTCACCGCAACTTTCACAAACGACTGAAGTCCGAATCTGCGCCTTTTCCGGAGCTTCAATCATGACCTCTTCCAAAGAAATAATCTCATTCGCGTCAACCTTGAGCAGGTAATCTATAAAAGCTGTCCGGTCGGACTTGATCGCTGCCGGTATTGCCGCACGGTTAAGCACAACCCGGACCCCTTTACCGGTTTTACGGGAATAAAAAGTATAAGCCTGCTTGCCGAAATCTTTGAAAAACAGGTTACCCTTGCCGAAAGTACAGCCGCTGATAAACTGCAGCGCATCAACCCCGCAGGCATTGTTTTCCGTAATTGCCACCAGTTCCTCATCCGCAGAGCGAAACTGTTTCAGATAATCCATCGCCGCCACCGTCATCCGGTAACCCATCGCCAACCCCGGACAGCTGTGGCCGTGAAATGCCACCATCTGCTCATACGCAAACGCCATAAGCTCTCTCCTTTTGCTTCATTAAGGCCAAATATTTAAATTTTAACCGGACAAACCTGTGAAAACGAAAAATGTACCGCCAGAATTTTGCTTATTTGTCAACTAAAAAAGCAAAAGCGCCCTTATGCGGCCCCTTCGGCTCCCTCAGGGTATACCTTTATTTTACACCTTAGGCAAAAATAGAGATGTTTTTTTTTGACTTCAGGAGAAAATAGAGATATAATAAATGAATGAAGAAAAGATATTTACAAAATCAGATCGAAAAAGACCTGCTGCGGAAGATGGTTTTTATCAGCGGCCCCAGGCAAGTGGGGAAAACTACCCTTGCCAAAACCTTGATAACTGATAACGATTCATACCTTAACTGGGATATACCCCGGCACCGGGAAGCAATCCTTAAAAGAGAACTGCCTCTGACTAAGCTGTGGTGTTTTGACGAAATCCATAAATATAGCTCCTGGAGAGACTATATCAAAGGTATCTACGATGAATTTCATCCTGAGCATCAAATCCTGATTACCGGGAGCGCCCGGCTGGATATGCTGCGCAAGTCCGGTGACTCACTTCAGGGCAGATACCACCACCTGCGCCTCCACCCGCTCTCAGTAAAAGAGTTACAGATCACCGAAGAAACTCATTTACTGGAGTTATTACAACTCGGCGGTTTTCCCGAGCCCTACTTCTCAAAATCAGAGATTGAGGCGAAAAGATGGTCAACTGACTACAGATCATTATTAGTCAACCAGGAGAGTCCCGCAATCGAAACGATTTCCGACCTCTCAAAACTGGAGCTTTTATCTTTACGGCTCCCGGAACTTGTGGGCTCCCCCCTCTCCCTGAATGCACTGCGGGAAGATCTCCAGGTCGCGCACAAGACCATCAGCCGCTGGCTCAATATTTTTGAAAATATCTATATGATTTTCCGGCTCCCCCCTTTTGGTTCCCCTCTGATCAGAGCGGTTAAAAAAGAACAGAAACATTATCACTTTGATTGGAGCCTGGTTCCGGACAAAGCCGCAAGATTTGAGAATATGATCGCTTCCCACCTGCTGAAATGGACGGACTATCAAAAAGATGTCTTGGGTGAGCAGATGGCTCTGCGCTATTTCAGAGACACGGACAAAAGAGAGGTCGATTTCTGCATAACCAGAAACAACCGGGCAGAAATTTTTGTTGAATGCAAATGGTCGGATAATGCAACCAGCCCGCATCTGCATTACCTGCAAAAAAAATTCCCGGCCGCAAAATACTTTCAGGTCGCGGCCACCGGAAAAAAATCATTTATCAACCAGCAAAATATCATCCACATGCCGGCCGTCGAATTTCTCCAGCAATTTATCTGAACTCAGACGGTCATCTAATGCGGGAACAGATCCCGCAACCCAAACGGAGCCTTGCGGCCCACAAATAAGTACTCTTATCAGAACATTTTCTGATTATTAAATCTTGTTTTTTGGTGCAGAAAATAACCTGTAAGGTACTAAAACACAATATACCCATAAGTCAAGCCTGACCCCCATTCACCGACACCCATTCATTAAAAGCAAAAAGCCCGGCTTTTTGGCCGGGCTTTTTGGGGTTGTCTTTTTTGGGGGAATCAACTGTCCGCTACTTCACCGCGTCGCGGCCCAAGTGGAAGGCCTTGAGATTTAAGTCAACCAGTTTGGGCGGCAGGATCTCTTTGATTTTGCTCTCCCAAAGAGTCTCCGGTATCGGTAAAAAGCTGGAAACTGCACCCACCATAACGACGTTGGAGGAGCGGGTATTACCGGCCTGTTCCGCCAAACCGAGGCCGTCAATAAGGAAGGTTTTCTCACCGAATGCTGCAATCTGTTCCGGAACATCACCGGGATATTCAACAGCGCCGGAAGCCACCGTACCCGGATTAATCCGCATGCTGTTATAAACCACCGTCCCCCCGGCTTTCAGGCAGTGCATATTGCGCAGGGTTTCGAGACGCTCAAAACCGATGAGAAAATCGGCCTCGCCCGGATCGATGGTCGGAGAATAGACCTTCTTCCCGAAACGAACGTGGCTGGTAACGCTGCCGCCGCGCTGCGACATGCCGTGTACTTCACTCTGTTTAACATCAAGCTCAGCTTCGATGGCCACGGAGGTAAAAATCTGGCTTGCCAAAAGGACCCCCTGACCGCCGACTCCGGCCAATAAAATATTTGTTGTTTCCATTATTTCGCCTCTCCAATTGCATCGAATTTACAGACCTGCGCACAAACTCCACAGCCGGCGCACATATTGGGATCAATCACCACAAACTTGTCATCCCCCTCTTTTTCGAGCGAGAGAGCGTTACAGCTGACCTTCAGACACTGTTTACAACCGGTACACTTATCCCGGTCGACAACCCAGGCCGGATGACTGATGCGATAACGCAAGACGCAGGGCGCCTCAACGACCACGACCGTCATTTCATCCGAATCAAGCGCGGCCCGCATTTTGTCTTCAATATCTTTCAAATCGTAAGGATTGATCTTGACGACATTCTTGATTCCGAAAGCTTTCACCAACGCCGGGATGTCAGCGGCAATCGCATCCTCGCCGCCTAAGGTCTTACCGGAACCCGGATTCTCCTGGCCGCCGGTCATGCCGGTCGTCCGGTTATCGAGGATCATTGCGACCGAAGCGCTCTTATTGTAGATGCAGTTCAAAAGCGAAGTCATACCGGAATGAAAGAAGGTTGAGTCACCGATAACCGAAACCACCTTCTGACTGTAGTCATCGTTCTTGCCGACGGCCTTGTCCATACCGTGGCCCATACTGATACTGGCGCCCATGCAGACACAGGTGTGCATCGCCGTGATCGGCGGTAGCGCCCCCAAAGTATAACAGCCGATATCACCGGAGACAAAGACCTTAAGTTTTCTCAGAATCGTAAAAATCCCGCGATGGGAACAGCCGGGGCAGAACGCCGGCGGCCGGCCGGGCAGATCGGCAACCGCAGCTTTAAGGTCGAGGGTCGCCCCTTCAACCTGGGCCTTGATAAAAGCAGCGCTCAATTCACCGGTCAGCGGGAAAAGATCTTTGCCGTGATCAACCTTGACCCCCATCACCTTGACCTGTTCTTCAAAGAAGGGATCGCCCTCTTCCACAATCAGAAGTTTATCAACCTTGCCGGCAAATTCCTTAATCTTGTTTTCCGGCAGCGGATAAGTAAGCCCCAGTTTGAGCACTGAGGCCTTAGGCAGCGCCTCTTTGACATACTGGTAGCTGATGCCGTTGGTGATAATCCCGATTTTGGTATCGGCCATCTCAACCCGGTTCAGCTCCGTAGTTTCCGCATACTCCTTGAGTTTCAAGATACGCTCTTCAACCAGCGGATGACGCCGTTTGGCACTGACCGGCAGCATCGTATACTTGGGCATATTCTTTTCGAGGCCGACCTTGCCGGGCTGTTCTTTACGCTCACCCAAAGTTACGATACTTTTGGAGTGTGAAATCCGGGTCGTCGTCCGATAGAGCACCGGCGTATCAAACTTTTCACTCAGTTCCAGAGCGATGGCAACAAAGTCTTTGCACTCCTGGCTGTCGGCGGCTTCAATCACCGGAATCTTGGCAAATTTACCGTAATTACGGTTATCCTGCTCGTTCTGGGAGCTGTGCATCGAGGGATCATCGGCACTGACTAAGATCAGGCCGCCGTTAACCCCGGTGTAGGAGAAAGTAAACAGCGGGTCGGCGGCGACATTGACCCCGACATGTTTCATAGTTACCAGAGTCCGGGCTCCGGCGATCGATGAGCCGATACCGACCTCCAGGGCCACCTTCTCATTCGGAGCCCATTCGGAGTAGATATCGCTGTAGTTTTTGACATTTTCAAGAATCTCGGTCGAAGGCGTACCGGGATAGGCGGCCGCCAGTTTGACCCCGGCTTCCCAGACTCCCCGGGCAATCGCTTCATTACCCGATAGAATTGCTTTTTTTGCACTCATAGTTAACCTCTGCTTAAATTTAATAACTTTTGATAAATCGTAACCAGCTCAGATATGGCTAAGTAGAAATTTTGATCTGCAACGCGGAAGATCAGAACTTTTTGCGACGCCATTTTTAACAAGTTACTTTCATAACCAGGGCCGCAGCCGTATCACCGGCGGCACAACCGGCAAAGAGACCGTAACCGCCGCCTTTCAAGGCTAACTCTTCAATCATCTCAATCATACAGCGGCCGGCGGTCGGGCCCTGCGGATGACCGAAAATCAAAGAACTGCCGTAGTTATTAAAACCATTCGCGTCAATCCCCATCTTTTTGGCAAGATAGAGGTCATTAACCGCAAACGGGTTATGAGTTTTCAGTGATTTCACATCTTTCACCGTGATACCGGCTTTCTGCAGCGCCTTCTCGGCTGCCGGAACCACGGCCGCCGCCATGTAACCCTTTTTCTCACGATAAAAAGCATAAGAGAGAATCTGGATCTCAACATTTTCATCGCTACTTAACTCTTTCGCGGTGGCCTGGTCAGTAACAATCAGGCCGCAGTTGCCGTCCGCCGGATGGGTCTGGGCGCCGAAGGTGTGCACGCCGCCCGGCAGCACCGGACGTAAACCCGCCAGACCTTCGGCCGTGGTCGGGGCGATGCCTTCATCTTCGCTGAAGGTTACAGTTTTCTTGCGGCTGACTTTAAGTTCAATCGGAAACATATAACGTTTCTGGAAAGCCCGGTCATCGGCCAGGGCATCCTGATACTGCTCGAACCGGCGCAGAGCCAGCGCATCACACTCTTCCCGGGTAATCCCGGCCTCTTTGGCCACGTTCTCGGCGGTTTCAATCATAGCGTTTTGCGCCCAGGGATCGTTGCCGAAGTTATCCATCAACCAGTTTTCGGTCTCCAGCTGACCGCCCGGACCTTTCGGATTCGGCCAGGCCAGATGCGGCCCGTTGGAGCAGCGATCCGACATCAGGGTAAAGGCTTTATTAAATTCGCCCATCTCAATCCCGAGCGCCGCCTGATAAACACAGGTGGTCGAGGTCGAGCAGGCCTGGCTGATAATACAGCCCGGAATCCGTTCGGCTCCCAGCATTGCCGCCGCCCAGGGGCCGGCGTAGAAACCATGATTCTGGGGAATCGTGAAACCATAAAACAGATATTCGAAAATTCCGGCATCAATCTTTTTTTCCGCAAGCCAGCGTTTGGTTGTCGCCGCCGCCAGTTCAATCCCGTTCTCATTAGCAAGACTCCCCTGCCAGCGGGCGAAAGGTGAAGAAAAGTAACCACCATAGGGAATATAAGCTTTTGTAAACATCAATAAATCTCCTTAAAATAAATAACAGGTTAAATCTCAACTTTCTGAGTTGTTACAACTAGTTGTTTTTTATATGTTTAATGGCGTTTTTGCGAAAATGATTTTGTTTTGTCCCTCTTTGCACCCTAAAGGACATAAACGCCTTGGCGTCTTTGCGGGATAACTGCTTTTTTGTCTCCCGCAAAGACGCCAAGACGCAAAGAAAAACCGCGGATATAATGATTTTAACAATAAATATCAATTAGTTAACCTAACTCATAAAGTTGAGTTAACTGGTTAAGTGTTATTTTTTCGCGGCTTCCATATCCCAGAGCATTTTCCGCTCGCGGGCTTTGACCAAAAGGGTCATTACGTCATTGGCCGGGGTCGCGACCCCGTTGGCGGCCCCGACTTTAGCGATCTCGGCGTTCAGGGTATCAATCTCGGTGCGGCGGCCGGCTTCGACATCCTGCAGCATCGAGATTTTGTTATCCTTGACTCCGGGCAGACATTTGGTCAAAACATAGGTGCCGGCATCCTCAAGTTCAGGAAAATCAAGCCCCTCGGAGCGGGCCACGGCGGCGGTTTCATCAGCGAGCATCGCCGTCAGTTTACTGGTTTCGGCACAGGCTAAAAGCTGGTTGCCGGTAAAGCCGCTGATCGCGGCCACGCAGTTACCGGCATTGGCCAGCAGTTTACGCCAGATCGGCACCCGGATATCGCCATCGATTATATGGGTCTCCAGGCCGGCGGCAGTCATAGTTGCGGCAATCTCTTTCAGTTTATCGTCAACCTTGCCGTCCATGCGGCCGAAACGCACGCCGCCGATACCGCCGTTAAACTTAACTTTATTCAAACCCAGAGGCATCGCACTCAAAGCCGTAACCCCACCGAGAATCTGCACTTTGGGAATACTTTTTTCAATCTGCCTGAGGTTACCGAGACCGTTCTGTACAGACAGAACATAGGTTTCCGGGCCGACCATCGGCAAGGCGTTCCGGGCCGCAACCTCGGTATGATAACCTTTCACCGAAATCTGCACCAGATCAACAATCCCGACACTGGCGGGGTCATCGGTAATTTTTATTTTACAGTTTTTTTCACTCCCGTCCGGCAGGAGAATATCCAGGCCGTTCGCCGTAATCCCATCGACCCGGCGCTTGTCAATCTCAATCAGGGTAACATCAACCCCGTTAAGATAGAGCAGCGCTCCGAAAGAGCCGCCCAGGCCCCCAGCGCCAACTATTGCAATTTTCATAATCGTTTTCCCCTTTCAAAAATTATTCGGCAAAGCGCTCGCGTAAAATCCGGTGCAGGATTTTGCCGGTACCGGTGCGCGGCATCTCATCCGCGGCAATGAAAAATATCTTTTTCGGACATTTATAAGGTGCCAGCTGCGCTCGGCAGTAATCGATTACATCTTTTTCTGCCAAATTATGACCATCCTTTAGGATAATCACCGCGCTCACCTCTTCGCCCCATTTTTCATGCGGCAGGCCGACGACGGCGACATCGAAGATATCGTCATGCGCGGCCAGCACATTTTCGACCTCGGAAGGATAAACATTCTCACCGCCGGTGATAATCATATTCTTTTTCCGGTCGACGAGATAGTAGTAGCCCTCATCGTCGCGCCGGGCCATATCGCCGGCGGAAAAATACTCACCCTGAAAGGATTCGGCGGTAACTTCCGGCAATTTATAATAGTGGTCAAAAAGCATCGGCCCGCGGGAGTAAAGTTCGCCGACTGCGCCGGGAGCGACTTCGTTGCCGTTCTCATCAAGAATTTTAATCAGATCGGTACCTGAAGACTCTTTGCCGATAGAGCCCGGTTTGCGCATCTGGTCTTCCGGCATCAGGGTCGTCACAATTCCGGCTTCGGTTGAACCGTAACCTTCATAGAGTTTAACCCCGGGAATCAGTTTCATAATCGCTTCTTTGTGCTCTTTCCGGGCCGGGGCCGAAGAACAGAGCAATTTAACAATCGAAGAGAGATCAAAAGAGTCCAAGGTCTCCTGATCAAGGCTGAAAATGAGATTATAGTGGGTCGGGATCAGCGACAGGAAGGTGATTTTCTCCTGCTCGATAATCTTTAAAATCTTCTCCGGCCGGAAAGCCCGGGCCGGTTGAATAAAATTACCACCGCCGAAATAGGTCGCGGCAAAGGAGAAGAAAGTGGTGTTAACATGACAGAGCGGCATACAGGTTAAAATCATATCCCGATAACTGAAACAGAAATCAGCCCCGTTGATAAGATAGAAGGCGATATAGGACTCGTGTGAACGAACCACGCCTTTCGGCCGACCGGTGGTTCCGGAGGTATAAAGCAATATCCAGGGATCGGCGGGTGCCACCGTAACTTCCGGCTCATTTTCAGCCGCCCCGGCGAGCAGTGCTTCATACTCATAAAACCCGGCCGCTGATTCACCGACAACCACGAAATCGTTAACAACTGTAAGTTTAGCCTTAATTTCATTAACCATCGGCACAAACTCATTGTCAACTATCATCACCTTGGC
>WFRP01000014.1 GCA_015486505.1 Pseudomonadota bacterium
GAAGCGCAGGCGGGGGGTGGTTTCGCCCTCGCGGGGGAAGAGCTGCTGCATCAACCCCTTCTTGTGCCGCCTGAGGGCTTCCACCTTTTGGGATTGCAGCTCGATCAGCTCATCGAGGGAGGAAAGGCAGTCGGCGATTTTTTGTTGTTCGGCTCTGCTCCTTGGAGTAGGTAAAACAATACTAAAAAAATCGTTTGCACCTATATTTAAAAGACCATCACTTCGAGCACCGCTTGTTATAAACCTAACCAATTGATGTCCATGAAAATTTTTTTCAAAATATCCTCTAAAAAATTCGGGCACATAGTCATCTTTGAACTCGAAGCTGTAAAATGCGTTTGGCACTGCTGCCTCTTTGAATTCACGCAATTGATAGATTGCCCCTTGGGGGAACGTCTTAGAATTGCCCTTATTATATGAAAATTGCCCTTCCTTAAGGACAATATATTTCTCATATTGTCGTCCGGAAATATCTCTACCAAATTTTTCAGCTTGCGACACGAAGCCAGCACCGGACGTGATGCTTACAGGTGTGAGCTTTTTTGAATCAATTCGTTCCGTAATACGATTGGTTAGTTCCCCCAACCGCTTCGCCTCCCACGCCCCGGCATCCCGGAACTCGGGGAAGCGCAGGCGGGGCACCAGCGTTTTTTGTTGTTTACCGCTCATTCGTTCTCCAGTCCCTCGGGATTCTTCAGCGCCTTTTTCTGCTCGGAGGTCAGGCGGCGCTCAACCTTTTTCACATCCTCGGCCGGTGGCAGGCTTTCCGGGCGGATGCCTCGGCCCAGCAGTGTTTGGCGCACGGCCCGGTTGTTGGTGATGTGTTCGTCGGAAATCTCCGGCTCGCTCCGCATGTTATGCTCTCGGGCGTTGTGGATGGTGATCTCGGTGGCGAAATCCTTGGCCTTGAGGATGATGGTGGGAGCAAAATCGGCCAGCGGTCGTGTGGCGGGCACCTTCCAGCTTGCCTTCATGGCCCGGGTGCTCTTGCCGAACAAGGCCTGGTCGCCCTTGCTGCGAATCAGGGCAAAGTTCTGATTGCCGCCGGTCTGCTCATAGATCACCTTGGAGAGTTCTTTTTCCGTGTCGGCCAGCTTGCGGCGCGCCGATACCCGCTCGGCCTCCAGCATGCGCTGCTCGATCAGCTCCGCCTTGCGGGTCTGGATGGCGAAGTAGGTCTGGGCGAAGGCAATGGGCGGCTTGGCAGGGTCGCCGTTCTGGGCGATCAGATAACAGGCATAGCGGGTGAGCATGATGTCGGGGATCTCGCGGCGGCTGCCGGAACCGAGTTCGACCATTTTCCCGACATCGGCAAAATGGTCTGAAATCTCATGGCCGGATAACTCGCAAGCGGTTTTGGCCTTGGAGATGACATTCAGGAAGTTATCCCATTTGCTGTAGCCCAGCAGATGTTGAAGATCCCGTGCCAACCAGTATTCAACGCCATTTTCCGTCTCCTGGGCGTGGGCTTCAAAGCTGTCTGTCATCTGGATTATTTCATGTTGCATGGTCTGAGGTTTCCTCCCTGTTCATTGCTCATACACCTCCAGCCCTGAAATCTCTTTGCCCTGGGCGAGCTTCTTGAGTAGCGGCGTCAGGTCATCCATCAGCGCCAGCTCGGCCCTGGCCCGCGCCTTCCACCCCAGTTTCTGCGGGACAAACAGCTCGGTCAAGGCGTCGGGGTCGAAGATCATCCGGGCCAGGATATGGTCAATGAAGGATTGCAGGGCTGTGGCCTCCACCCCGTGCTTTTTCGCTATATCGTCGCGCTGCCTTGCATATTTTTCCGCCTTGAATCGCTCGTACCCCTCGCGGATCTCCTGCTCGGAAAGCCCCTGGCCTTCCTCAAGGGTGTTCACATATTCGATCATCTCCTCGCGCTCATCCAGGAACTTGGCGTTGCCCCGCAAAAGGCCGATGAGCTGCGCGCGGGTCATCTTCTGCTTTTTCGGTTCGGCCTCGCTGAAGCGGGCGATGAGCTTCATGATGTAGTCGTAATCGATGAGGGCGGAATCAAAGAGCACGAACTCAAAGTCAAGCTGCTGCACCGGGTCGGCCGGGTCGTGGCCTTTTTCCTGCTTGGCCTTGAGGTCCTTGGCCACGTCCAGATAGACGCCCTGAAAGGCCCGCAGGTCGTCGGTGGGCAGGAGCTTTTCAATGGTCTCGCGCAACTCCGGGGCGAGATCAGTGTATTGATCGAGCTGGGTCCTGAGCCGCTGCACCTCCTTGAACTGGTTGATAAAGGCGGCCCGGGCCTCGTCGCCCCTGAGGTTGGCCACCTCTTCCGGCCTGCAGGAAAGGCCCTGGGAGCTCATGAACTCCGCAAGCTCCTCCACGGCTCCCTTGAGCTTCTCCACCACCCTGGGCGCCGGATCCACCAGCCAGATTTCCTTGGCCTTTTCAATCTGCTCGCCGGAAAAGAGGGCTATTGCCTCGTCCACGTTGTCTCTCTGGGCCCGGAAGTCGAGGATGTTGCCGTAGGGTTTGGAATCGTTGAGCACGCGGTTGGTGCGGGAAAAGGCCTGGATCAGGCCATGATACTTAAGGTTCTTGTCCACGTACAAGGTGCCCAGGTATTGGGAATCAAAACCGGTGAGCAGCATGTCCACCACAATGGTGATATCGATCTTTTTGGCGTGCGGCAGGTCGCTGCCCGGATACTTCTGGTCCTTGATCCGCTTCTGGATGTCCTGATAGTAGAGGTCAAAGGTGTTCAGGTCGAAGTTGGTGCCGTATTGCCGGTTGTAATCGGCGATAATGGCCGCCAGCGCCTCCTTTTTCTTGTTTGGTTCCTTCTCGTTGTCCGCCTTTTCCTGGGGCAGGTCTTCCTGGAGCTGGGCAATGTCCCGGTTACCGTTGGCCGGTGGCGAAAAGACACAGGCCACATTCAACGGCTGGAAGTTTTCATCCCCGGCCTGTTTTTGGGCCTGCACCTCTTTGAACAGGCGGTAATACTCGATGGCGTCGTTAATCGATCCGGTGGCCAGCAGGGCGTTGAAGCGGCGTCCGCCCGTGGCGGCGTCGTGCTTTTCCAGGATGGCCTCCACCACCGCCTGCTTGGCCAGGGTATCGCCGGGCCTGACAGGGGCATCGCCCTGGCCCTGAAAATAGTCCACATGGAAGCGCAGCACATTGCCGTCATCAATGGCGTGGGTGATGGTATAGGTGTGGAGCGGTTTGTCAAAGAGGTCATCGGTGGTCCTGTAGCTGGCCTGCTCCCCCTCAATATGCTGGTAGCTTGCGTTCTGCTCAAAGATGGGGGTGCCGGTGAAGCCGAAGAGCTGGGCCTTGGGAAAAAATTCGCGGATGGCCTTGTGATTTTCACCGAACTGGGAACGGTGGCATTCGTCGAAGATGAAGACCATGCGTTTGTCGCGCAGGGGTTCAAGGCGTTTTTTGTACTGCTTTTTATGATTGCCGTCCAGGGCCAGGCCGAGCTTCTGGATCGTGGTGACTATCACCTTGTCGGCATAGTCGTCGGAAAGCAGACGGCGGACCAGGGTCTCGGTGTTGGTGTTTTCTTCCACGCAGCCGGGCTGAAAGCGGTTGAACTCCAGCCGGGTCTGGCGGTCGAGGTCCTTGCGGTCCACCACAAAAAGGCATTTTTCGATGTCGGGATTATCCTTGAGCAGGGTGGATGCCTTGAAAGAGGTCAGGGTCTTGCCGCTGCCGGTGGTATGCCAGATATAGCCGTTGCCGCGGTTCTGGTGGATGCAGTCCACAATGGCCTGCACGGCATAGATCTGATACGGACGCATCATCATGATCTTGCGTTCCGTCTGGATCAGCACCATGTAGCGGCTGATCATCTCGGCAAGTCGGCACTTGGCCAGAAACTGTTCCGCGAAATCATCAAGGTGAGTAATCTTCCTGTTGTCGGGATCGGCAAACTGATAAATGGGCAGAAAACGCTCTGCGGCGTCGAACCGGAAATGCTCGTTTTGGTTATTGGCAAAATACCAGGTTTGTGAACGGTTGCTGACCACAAAGAGCTGCATGAAACAGAGCAGGGAGTTGGTATAGCCGTTGCCGGGGTCGTTCTTGTATTCAACGATCTGCTGCATGGCCCGGCGCGGGCTGACCTGCAGGGATTTGAGCTCGATCTGCACCAGGGGCAGGCCGTTGATGAGCAGAATAACGTCATAACGGTGAAAGCTGCTCCTGGTGTTGATGCGGAGCTGGTTGATCACCTCGAAACTGTTTTTGCACCAGTCCTTGAGGTTGACGAGCTGAAAGTGAAGCGGGGTGCCGTCCTCCCGCTCGAAATCGTTGCGGTGCCGCAGGGTCTCGGCGCAGGCAAAGACATCGGGACTGACAATGGTGTCAAGCAGCCTGGCAAACTCGGCATCGGTGAGGCTCACCCTGTTGAGGGCCTCGAATTTTTCGCGGAAGTTCTGCTCAAGAGCCTCGCGGTCACGAATATCGGGGCGATAGGTGTACTTGAGATCAGTGAGTTTACTGATCAGGCCCTGTTCTATTTCCTGTTCTTTTATCATGTACAATCCCATCCATTGTTTTTATGCATCCAACATTTATATTAACAACTCTTTTTGACCTGATAAGTAGATATTCAGTACCTTACAGGTTATTTTATGCACCAAAAAACTAGACTTAACAGTCAGAAAATGTTCTGATGAGAGTACTTATTTGCGGTAAATATTCGGTTTGTTGTGATTTATGGTTAAATTACTGAGGGCAGTAGTGAATTTTGCTTCGCCCTGCTTCGCACGGGGGCAGAACTAAAGGTCTGTCCCCACTTTTGAGCAGTTTGGAAGTAAAGCCGAAAACTTTCTTTTGGGTTGCGGGATTTGTCCCCGCATCAGCCGCCGCGCCGGGATGTTCAAAGAAAAAAAAGGGCGGCTATTCGCGGTCAAGTTTACACGATTTTTTGAATTTTCCATAAACTTACGACTTACAACTTACAACCTAGAACTTACAGTTTCTCCCCCCCACTCATCCATCAATTTCCGGAAACGCTGAAACAGATAGGCTGAATCGTGCGGCCCCGGGGAGCTTTCAGGATGGTATTGGAATGAGAAGAGCGGGTATTTGCGGTGGCGTAAGCCTTCAACCGTCTGGTCGTTAAGATTTATGTGCGTAACTTCAACTTCATCCCCCAAGGAGTCGACATCGACGCAGAATCCGTGATTCTGGGCCGTGATCTCGACTTCACGGGTGGTAAGATCCATTACCGGATGGTTACTGCCGTGATGACCGAATTTAAGTTTATAGGTTTTGCCGCCCAAAGCCTGACCTAAAATCTGGTGGCCGAGACAGATACCGCAGATCGGCAGCTTCCCGACAAGCTGTTTAATCTCACCGACAATCTCACCGAGGGCCGCCGGATCACCGGGGCCGTTGGAGAGGAAGAGACCATCAGGATCAAGGTTTAAAACATCCGCGGCTGAAGTTCCGGCGGGGACTACAGTTACCTGGCAACCAGCCGCTTGCAAAAGGCGTAGGATATTGTATTTAACCCCGAAATCATAAACCACAACCTTTTTTTCCGCCCGATTGTCATTATTGTACCCGTCTTTAAGATCCCAGGTTGACTGCTGCCAGGTATAATTTGCGGCGGTCGTCACATTATCGACCATATTGACCCCTTCAATCCCGGGCCAGCGGTCGAGTTTCGCTTTTAGTGATACCGGATCAAAATCTTCGCTGCTGATAATCCCGGGCATGGCCCCTGATTCACGGATATGCCGGGTCAGAGCCCGGGTATCGATGCCTTCAAGGCCGATCACCCCGTCTTTGGCCATAAATTCCGCCAGGTCAATCTGACTCCGCCAACTGCTCGGATAGGCGCAATACTCTTTGACGATAAAGGCCGAGAGAAAACAGCGCCGCGACTCCATATCTTCTTCATTGATGCCGTAATTACCAATATGCGGATAGGTCATCAATACCATCTGACCGGCATAAGAGGGGTCGCTCAAAACCTCCTGATAACCGCTTAAGCTGGTATTAAAAACGACCTCAGCACAGGCCTCGCCGGCAGCCCCGAAGGCCCGGCCCGAAAAAAGAGTACCGTCTTTCAATAACAAAACTGCTTTGCTGCCACGTCTAATTGTATCTGCCATTTCAGATCTTATCCTTAAAATTCAATAGAGTCCGACTCATTTGCAAAATGAAATTTACAATGTAAATACAATTTCACCATCGACAATAGTTTTTACCACCCGGCCGGTCATCTGCCAGCCGGCAAACGGGGTATTCCGGGATTTTGAATGAAATTTTCCGGGATCGACGACCCATTTAAGCTCAGGATCGATAATCATCAAATCCGCGGCCTTCCCCACGGCCAGAGTCCCGCGATCAGAAAGGCCTAAGATTGCCGCCGGGGTTAAACTTAAACGGGCGGAAAGCTGAAGCGGGGTCAAAACTTTTTCATAAATCAGCCTTAGACCCAGGGCCAGCGCCGTTTCAAGGCCGACCACACCGAACGGGGCCAGATCATATTCAACCGCTTTTTCCGTCGCTTCATGCGGCGCGTGATCCGTGGCAATGACATCAATAGTGCCGTCGGCCAGTGCCGCCCGCAAAGCCGCGACATCGGCCGTCGAGCGCAGCGGCGGGCTCATTTTGGTGGCGGTATTATAACACAACTGCTCCGGTTTCAGAGATTGAGCCAAATCTTCGCTGTAAGCTAAATCAACCACGGCCCGCTCATCAAGAAAAAGGTGATGCGGGGTTACTTCCGCTGTGACCTTGACCCCACGGGCTTTTGCCGATTTAATCAGGCGCACCCCCTCTTTGCTGCTGACATGGCAGATATGCACCGGCACATCAAGGTATTCCGCCAACATAATGGTGCGCGCGATATCGATATCCTCAGCCAGAGTCGGAATCCCCGGCAGGCCATGGGCGGCCGCTATTTGCCCCTCATGAATGACGCCGTCGGCAAAAAGGGCATTGTCCTGACAATGACAGAGCAGCGGCCGGTTAAAAAGAGAGGCATACTCTAAAGCGTGGCGCAATAATTTACTGTTAGCCACGGTTTTGCCGTCTTCGGAGAAAGCCACGGCTCCGGCTTCAGCCAAATCCCCCATCTCCACCAACTCTTCGCCCCGCATACCCTTGGTTATGGCCGCCACCGGCAGAACTTTAGCCGGAGCCGAGCGGGCCTGTTCGAGAATAAACCGGGTTACGGCCGAACTGTCGTTAACCGGTTTGGTATTGGCCATACAGACGATCGAGGTAAACCCCCCGGCAACCGCGGCCCGGGCCCCGCTTAAAATTGTTTCTTTATACTCAAAACCGGGCTCCCGGAGATGAGCATGCATATCGACAGCCCCCGGCATCACCCAGGCGCCGGCAAGATCCAGAACCGCAGCGCCCGGTGCGTCTGTCGCGGCCGCGATTTCGGCAACCTTACCGGCGACCAGAAGAATATCGGCCTTTTCATCAAGATTCTGACCGGCATCGATCAGCCGGGCATTTTTTAATAATAAAGCTGAATTATTGTCACTCATGCCCCTGACCTCCGAGCAGAAAAAGCACCGCCATCCTTAAAGCGACCCCGTTGCTGACCTGATTCAGGATTACCGCCCGATCGCTGTCGGCAACCTCGGAGGTAATTTCCACCCCGCGATTCATCGGGCCGGGATGCATAACTATGGCATCAGGCGCGGCCAAATCCAGCCGGCGGCGGTTGAGGCCGAAAACCCGGGCGTAATCCCGAATTGAAGGAAACAACAGCCTATCCTGACGTTCGAGCTGAATTCTGAGCATCATCACCACGTCCGCACCGGCAAGTGCCGCTTCAGGCCGGGCCCAGACCGTAACTCCGGGAATTTTGTCCAGATCCCGCGGCAGCATCGTCGGCGGGGCACAGACCCGGACTTTGATTCCCAGGGTCAACATCGCCCATATATTTGAGCGCGCCACCCGGCTGTGCGCGATATCGCCGATAATCGCCACGGTTAAACCGGGTTCAAGTTTTTTATGTTCTGAAATCGTCAAAAGATCGAGCAGGGCCTGAGTCGGATGCTCATTGGCACCGTCGCCGGCATTAACCACCCGGGCGTTAATACGGCCGGCAATCAGATGGGCGGCCCCGACGAATTTATGCCGGATAACAATAATATCCGGGGCCATCGCCTGAATATTATCAACCGTATCGAGCAGACTTTCACCCTTGACCACGCTGGAGGTTGAAGCCGTCATATTAACCGCGTCCGCGCTTAAACGCTTGGCGGCAATCTCAAATGATGTCCGGGTCCGGGTGCTGGGCTCGAAAAAAAGATTTATAACCGTTTTACCGCGCAAAGCCGGAACTTTTTTTAAAGGACGTTCAGCAATCTCCTTAAATGATTCAGCGCTCTCAAGCAGGGCTCTGATCTCAGCGGCCGTCAGATCCCGGGTTCCCAATAGATCCTTACGCTTAAAACCCATCGCTGCTACTCCCCTGACATTGCATTACGCGGCTTTACGGTTACTTTGTCAAAACCATCATTTTCCGCAATTCGCACCATCACCCGATCCTGAGGCGATGCCGGGATACTGACCCCGACATAATCCGCGGCAATCGGCAGTTCGTGACAACCGCGATCGACCAGAACCGCCAGTTGAATACTCTGGGGCCGGCCGAAATCAATCAGGCTGTCCAGCGCCGCCCGCACCGTCCTACCGGTGTAAAGCACATCATCAACCAAAATTACCGTTGCCTCATCCAGAGAAAAAGGTATTTCGGTTTTCCGCACCACCGGATGATGCGTCGCGATTGAAAGATCATCACGATAAAGCGTAATATCGAGAATCCCTAAAGGCAGCTTACGGCCGGAGGCCGTTTTAATGATATCCTGTAAACGCCGGGCCAGACAAACCCCGCGGGTCAGGACTCCGACCAGCACCAATTTTTCGGAGACGCAATTACGCTCGATAATCTCGGAAGCGATCCGTTTAAGCATCTGGGCCACATCCTGAGCGCTGCAAACACAATTTTCTTTATCTACCGACATAGTATCCACGCAAATAACTACTATTTTTATTGACCACGAAAAACCCGAAAATGTAACTATTCAGCCGAATCCGGGGTCGGGCGCGGTTTTTCTCCGCCAGGCGTTAAGATTTCTGTTTTTCCTTACGCTCGCTGCGCCCGCCTTGCAAAACTCGCTACGCTCAAACAGTTGCAATGCTAATGCGGGAACAGATCCCGCAACCC
>WFRP01000015.1 GCA_015486505.1 Pseudomonadota bacterium
GTCTGATAATTACAACCTTTTTGCGGACAGCGCAAGAGCTTATCGCCGCCGCCCTGATTTTTCTTTTCCACGAGAAAGGGAAAGTCACAATCGGGACAGGCTAAAGGATAAGGTTTATCCCAGGTTGCGTAGGTACATTTCGGATAACGGTTACAGGCGAAAAAAAGTTTTCCTTTACGGGATTTTTTCTCGACCAGTTCGCCGTCGCACCCTTCCTGGGGGCAGGCGACCCCGGTCCCGACCGAGCTGGTATATTTACACTCGGGATAGGTTGAACAGGAGATAAAGCGGCCGTAACGGCCATTGCGCAGTTGCAAGGGTTTGCCGCAGTCCGGGCAATCTCCGACATCAACCAGCTCGCCGTTACCGCCGTTACCATCGCCAACCTCACTCAGGTCTTTGGTATTTTTACATTCCGGGAAATTGGGACAGGCAATAAAGCGGCCGTTGCGGCCCCATTTGACCACCATATTGGCGCCGCATTTATCACAAATTTCGTCAGTAACCTCTTCGCCCGCTTTTTTGGCGTCACGCATAGTTACTAAAGCCGTATCCAGCTGCGCCGCGAAAGGACGGTAAAAATCAGCGAGCAGGGCCTGCCAGTCGTGTTTGCCTTCTTCAACTTTATCCAGATCAGATTCCATCCGGGCAGTGAATGAAATATTCAAAATGTCAGGAAAACTTTTTTCCAATAACCCGGTAACCAGCACCCCTAAATCAGTCGGGTGGAAGCGCTTTTCCCGCAGCTCAACATAGCCGCGATCCTGAATCGTTGACATAATCGAGGCATAGGTTGAGGGCCGGCCGATCCCCTTCTCTTCGAGCTCTTTAACCAAGGTGCTTTCAGTAAAACGCGGCGGCGGCTGCGTAAAATGCTGCTTTGCCAGAATATCTTTAAGGTTTAAGGTTTCGCCTTCAGTTAACTCAGGAAGCTCGGATTCCGCGCCATTTTCATCACCGTTTCCATCACGGCCCTCTTCATAAACGATCAAAAAACCATCGAAAAGCTGGCGGCGGCCGACGGCCCGGAGTTGATAGCGCTCACCCGCCATAATCGAAACTGTAGTCTGAAAATAGCGGGCCGGATTCATCTGGCTGGCGACAAAACGCTTCCAGATCAGGGAGTAGAGGCGAAATTGATCTTTATTAAGATAATTTTCAATATCCTGCGGCGCATAATTAACTGAAGTCGGCCGAATTGCTTCATGAGCATCCTGCGAAGCGTTCTTGTTTTTATAAAATTGGACTTTTTCCGGCAGATACTCAGAACCGAATGATTTAACAATAATCTCCCGGCATTCACTCACCGCTGAATCAGCAACCCGCACCGAGTCGGTACGCATATAGGTAATCAAACCAATCGGCCCGGAGGCCCCGAGTTCAATCCCTTCATAAAGCTGCTGCGCCACCATCATCGTTTTTTTGGCACTGAATCCAAGTTTGCGGGCCGCTTCCTGCTGAAGTTTACTGGTAATAAATGGCGGGGTCGGCCGGCGTTTGCGCTCTTTCTGCTCGATCTTGCTGACTTTAGCGGTCAGACTCTTTAAATCAGCAACAACTTCATCCGCGCTCTTCTGTTCGGAGACTTCCGCCTTTTTGCCGTCAATCTGGTGTAATTTGGCCGCAAACGGCGGCGGGTTAACCCCGGCAAATGTCGCTGTGATACTCCAGTATTCGACCGGAATAAAGGCTTTAATCTCAGCTTCACGATCACAAACCAGACGTACCGCCACCGACTGCACCCGCCCGGCACTTAATCCCCGGCGTACAGTCTGCCACAATAACGGACTGATTTTATAGCCGACCATACGATCCAGAATCCGGCGTGACTGCTGGGCGTTAACTTTATTTTCATTGATTTCCAGAGGCTCGCGCAGGGCTTTTTGAATTGCCGCTTTAGTAACCTCATGAAAAAGCACCCGTTGGATCGGTTTTTTATCGCCAAGTTCATGGGCGATATGCCAGGCTATGGCTTCCCCTTCCCGGTCGGGGTCAGGCGCGAGCAGAATCCGGTCGGCTTTCCGGGCCGCCTTTTTCAACTCTCCAATAATTTTGCCTTTACCTTTCATCGTCACATAATGGGGTTTAAAGCGGTCGCCGTCGATCTCGATGCCAAGCTCTTTAGTCGGCAGATCGCGAACGTGGCCGACGGAAGCTTTTACAACGTATTCAGGCCCCAGATATTTGCCGATGGTTTTAGCTTTGGTCGGTGATTCAACTATCAGTAAAGTCTGTTCCATCAGTGAAATACGATCTCCTGATCATTCTCCAGAAAATCCAGAAAACGCTCTTTGACAACTACATCCAGCTGCCCGACAAATACCACCATTGCGGCGATAACTTTAATATCTTCAAACCCGATTATATTTTTTCCGGCCAACATAATTGCCTGATCAAAAATATCTTCGATAATTACCTGATCAACAATATCCATCTGCCGCAGTTTACTGAGCCAGGCCCGCGCGTCAGCACTCATACACTGACGTTCTTCAAGCGAAAAATGTCGTTGAAAATCGCTCTCAGGTTCAAGGTCAAGCAGATCAAGATTGAGTTCTTTACCTTGAGAAAGGTTGGCAATCCAACCGAAAGCCGTTTCGATCTCAGGAAAATCAAACCCTAAAGAAACCAGATCATCAACGATCTCCTCCTCCTGCTCAAAAAGATCAACTTCATCCGCAAGATAGTCAGAGATAATACCAATTATCGCCATTACCCGTTGATACATTATTAAATGAACTCCATTAAATACAGGCCCGGAAGCTCTGTAAAAATTTTCCAGCCAAAGACAACGGTTATTCGTAAC
>WFRP01000016.1 GCA_015486505.1 Pseudomonadota bacterium
GCCTTACAGGTTATTTTCTTGTTTTAAAACAAGAAAATGTTCTGATAAGAGCACTTATTTGCGGGCCGCAAGGCCCTGTTTGGGTTGCGGGATTTGTTCCCGCATTAGTACCTTACAGGTTATTTTCTGCACCAAAAAACAAGATTTAATATCCAGAAAATGTTCTGATAAGAGTACTTATTTGCGGGCCGCAAGGCCCTGTTTGGGTTGCGGGAGTTAGTTCCCGCATTAGTACCTTACAGGTTATTTTCTTGTTTTTTTCGACAGCTTTTTTCAACTGTAAAAACAAGAAAATGTTCTGATAAGAGCACTTATTTGCGGGCCGCAAGGCCCAATTGGGTTGCGGGGATTGTTCCCGCATTAGGGACGGGATGGGAGTGAAAAAATATATATACGGGATTGTGCTCGGCGCGGTTATCGGCTGTATTGTGGGCTTTATTGTAAAATGTGCGGGGAGTACCTGAGCAATGTCCGCGAGTCCCTGGTCATGGGCTGTTGTCGGGATTGCGACCGGTCTGATGCTGGCTTTTTATTCGGAGCCGAAATAGAAGTGAAATATTTGGACTCATTAAAAAACCGGCCCTTTCGCGGCCGGTTTTTTTTGTTGGTGGTGCCCCCAGCGCGATTTGAACACGCGGCACCTGGATTAGGAATCCAGTGCTCTATCCACCTGAGCTATGGGGGCCGATTTCACGATGAACTTCTAATATATTTACCGATTTTTGTCAAGTTTTTGTCAAGTTCTTGTCAAGTTCAACTGTTCGGGCCAACCGTTTACTTATGGGAGTTTGCCGGAATTGGAAAAATTTATAAATTAATGTAACTATTCAGCCAAAATTTACCCCCCCCCACCTTCTGGTGGGGGCGGGGGTGGTTTTTCGTAAGCGGTTGCGGAAACGATTTCGTTGTTTTTCGGAAGCGAGCGGGAGCCCATCAGTATTGCAACTGTTTGAGCGTAGCAAGTTTTGCAAGGCGGGCGCAGCGCGCGTAAGGAAAAACAGAAATCTTAACGCCTAGCGGAGAAAAACCGCGCCCGACCCCGGATTCGGCTGAATAGTTACAAATTAATTTCCATAGGTGATTTTCTTCTCTTGACAAACAATAAAAACGATTGTATACAATCTGTCGATAAAGGATTTTGATTTGATTGTTATTCAGCCTGAAATTATTCTGAATAACCTAAGGCTTTGCTCAGGAGTTGGCTGTCGATGTCGCATTCACTCGCAACGGTAGATAAAATTATTGATAGTTACGGGGCTGATAAAGAGTCTCTGGTCCAGATCCTTCTGGATATTCAGGATAAGTTCCGCTGGCTTTCCCGGGAAATTCTCCTGCATACGGCGGCCCGTCTCGGTCTGCCGATGAACCAACTCTATAACGTAACGACCTTCTATAAACATTTCAGTCTGGTGCCTCAGGGCCGTCATGCGGTTTCGGTTTGTGTCGGTACCGCCTGCCATGTGCGGGGGGCGACGCAACTTCTTAACCGGGTATCACAAGGTCTGAAACTTGCTCCCGACGAAACCAGCGCCGATGAAAAATTCAGTTTGAAAACGGTCAGTTGCTTAGGTTGCTGCGCGCTCGGGCCGGTTATGGTAATCGATGGCAAATATATGAGTAATCCCACCGCCAATGAGATCGCTGAGTTTGTTGAGGAGTGTGAATGATGGCAAGATTAACCTCCGTTTCCGACCTTGATGCTTTACGGAAAGATATTCTTTCCCGGCGGGATGCGCAGAAAACCAGGGTTTCGGTCTGCTCCGGGACCGGTTGCCGGGCTTATGACAGCGAAAAAGTTATTGACACATTAAACGCCAAGCTCAGTGACAGCGGCCTGGCTGAAAAAGTTGAGGTTGTAACTACCGGTTGTCACGGTTTCTGCGAACTCGGGCCGGTGATGGTGATCTATCCGGAGGAGACCGGCTATTTCAGGATAAAGCCGGATGATGTTGCCGATATTGTTAACGACACTCTTAAAGAGGGCAAACTGGTTGAACGTCTCCTCTATGTGGCTCCCGACGGCAGGGTTCACGCCAAAGAGAGCGATATCCCCTTCTATAAATTTCAAAACCGGATTGTTTTCGGCAACAGTCACTTTATCGATCCGGAAAATATCGAGGACTATATTGCGCTTGACGGATACCGGGCGCTGGCGACCTGCTTGGGGAGTTTAAGCCCGGAAGAGGTTCTGGAGATCGTCAAAAAAGCCAATCTTCGCGGCCGCGGCGGCGGCGGTTTTCCGGCCGGACAGAAGTGGGAAGCGACCCGCAAGGCACCGGGCAAAGTAAAATATGTTATCGTCAATGCCGACGAGGGTGATCCCGGCGCCTATATGGATCGCTCGATTCTCGAAGGTAATCCCCACAGTGTGCTTGAAGGGATGCTGATCGGGGCCTATGCTATCGGCTGTCGGCAGGGTTTTATTTATATTCGTCAGGAATATCCGCTGGCGGTTGAACATCTGAACCGGGCGCTTGAACAGATGCGGAAGCTCGGTCTGCTCGGCGAGGATATCCTCGGCACCGATTTCAGTTTCGATATCGCCGTCCACCGCGGGGCCGGGGCCTTTGTTTCGGGTGAATCGAGCGCGCTGATGAGTTCGATTGAGGGTAAAGTCGGCGAGCCCCGGCCTAAATATATCCGGACTTCGATCTCCGGGGTGCACGGCTGTCCCAGTGATCTTAACAATGTTGAAACCTGGGCCAATGTCCCGATTATTATTAATAAAGGGGCCGACTGGTTTACTTCAATCGGCACCGAAGGCAGCAGCGGCACCAAGATTTTCTCGCTCGTCGGCAAGGTTAACAATACCGGTCTGGTTGAGATCCCGATGGGGATGAAACTTGAGGATATTATCTTCAAAATCGGCGGCGGGATTCGCGGCGGTAAAAAGTTCAAGGCGGTCCAGACCGGCGGCCCCTCCGGCGGCGTGATTCCGGAGAATATGCTTGATCTGCCGGTCGATTTTGACGCGCTTTCTCAAGTCGGCTCGATGATGGGCTCCGGCGGCATGATCGTTATGGACGAAGATACCTGCATGGTCGATGTCGCCAAATATTTTCTTGAATTTTTAGCCGATGAATCCTGCGGCAAATGTGTTCCCTGTCGTGAAGGGATTACCCAGATGCTCCATCTTCTGCAGATGATCTGTGCCGGTGAGAGCCGGCCGGGTGATCTCGAACTGCTCGAAGAGGTTGCTTCCATGGTCAAGGAGTGCTCACTCTGCGCTCTGGGTCAGAGTGCGCCGAATCCGGTTTTAAGCAGCCTTAAATATTTTCGCGCCGAATATGAAGCCCATGTCAACGATAAATGCTGCCCGGCTCATGTCTGCAAGAGTCTGGTAACTTATCATATCGATCCGGCAAAATGTAAAGGTTGCGGTAAATGTCTGCGCAACTGTCCGGTCGGGGCGATTACCGGCGAGAAGAAAAAGCCCCATGTGATCGATCTCGACAAATGTACCAAATGCGACACCTGTTTTATGGTCTGTCCGCCTAAATTCAGAGCGGTTACCAAACTCTCCGGCAATGAAGCTCTGCCGGCTGCTGCCGCCGGGGGTGAGCAAGCTACGGAGGATCAAGCATGAGTCAGATTAACCTGACCATTAACGGTAAACCAGTTCAGGCCGAAACCGGGATGACAATTCTGGCCGCCGCCCGGGCCGCCGGAATTTTTATTCCGACCCTCTGCCACCATACTGAACTCGAATCTTACGGTTCCTGTCGTCTCTGTGTGGTCGAAATCGGCAGCGGCGCGCGCAAGAAGGTCGTGGCTTCCTGTCTTTATCAAGTGGCGGAAGGCCTGGTGGTTGAGACCGAAAGTGAAAAGATCAAAGGTTTCCGGCGCACGATTCTTAATCTTTTGCTGCATCGCTGGGATAAAATCCCGGTGGAGTTGCTCGAAAGATACGGGGCCAAAAACCAGGAACGTTTCGTTGATAATATGACCTACTGCATTCTCTGCGGTCTCTGCGTCCGCTACTGTCATGAGATAAAAGGGGCGAATGTTTTGGGTTTTATCGGCCGCGGAACTATTCGCCAGGTGGTTATTTTTCCGAATCAGGCGGCTAGATATTGCGCCGACCGCTGTCCCGATGAGATGGAATGTCTTGATTTCTGCCCGACCGGGGTTATAAACAGTCATTACTACGGCAAGCGCCCGGCTGACGGCCAGGTTCTGCCCCACGCGCATCCGGTTTGTATTAATGAAGATGTTAATATCCTCGAGATTCTCGAACGGGTTGGCAATGTCTGAGTTTAGATGTCGGTATTAGTGACTGTTAATAAGGTCGGATCTTTGTAAGTATTCTGTTTTACTTCCAAACTGCTCAAAAGTGGGGACAGACCTTTAGTTCTGTCCCCGTGCGAAGCAG
The DNA here is from genome assembly GCA_015486505.1 of Pseudomonadota bacterium. GTDB lineage: Bacteria > Desulfobacterota > Anaeroferrophillalia > Anaeroferrophillales > Tharpellaceae > Tharpella. The sequence continues at coordinate 4,373 of WFRP01000016.1, forward strand.
GGCGAAGCAAAGTTCACTACTGCTCTCAGCAACTTAACTACTGATCACAACAAGTCGAGTATTTACGGTTCTTTTTTAGTAACTCATTGAAAATATAGATTAAAAACAGTGCTTAATAAATATTTATTTTAGTACCTTACAGGTTATTTTCTGCACCAAAAAACAAGATTTAATAATCAGAAAATGTTCTGATAAGAGTACTTATTTGCGCCCAACGGAAGTGCCCTTGTGGTGCGCCCAACGGAAGTGCCCTTGGGGTGCGGGCCGCAAAGCCCTGTTTGGGTCGCGGGAGTCTGTTCCCGCATTAGTTGTTTTAGTAGTTGACAATCTTTAGGGTATACAGTATACAATTATTTGCTCAAGTGATCTTACTGTTGGGAATATGGTGTTAATCAATGCGTGAAATAAGCGTCAGCGAAATCAGCGAAACTGTTGCCCGGCTCTGTGTCGATGCCAACTATAATCTCGGGGCGGATATGTTTCGGGCTCTTGATCAGGCAGCGGCGACTGAAGAGTCGTCGACCGGA
>WFRP01000017.1 GCA_015486505.1 Pseudomonadota bacterium
ATTCACCAAACCGTTTCCCATGATTTTTCTCCTTAAGTTATAAGTTTACGGTTGATACATTCGAAAAAAATAGGTAATTATTCAGCCGAATCCGGGGTCGGGCGCGGTTTTTCTCCGCCAGGCGTTAAGATTTCTGTTTTTCCTTACGCTCGCTGCGCCCGCCTTGCAAAACTCGCTTACGCTCAAACAGTTGCAATGCTAATGGGCTCCCGCTCGCTGGGAAAAACAACGAAATCGTTTCCGCAACCGCTTACGAAAAACCACCCCCGCCCCCCTCCAGAAGGTGGGGGGGTTGGCTGAATAGTTACAAAAATAGTAACTATCCATAGCAAAAACTGACTGAATATTCACTCAGTAACGGAATAAAAAAAGCGCGGTTATCGATTTCCAGTCTCTGAAACCAGAGCCCGGCGCAAGATATAGATAATATCATCTATCCGCTCTTTCACATCATATTGCCGGCGGCTCAAAACCCAGCAACTTATTACCTCATCAATTGAGCCGAAGATAAACTTACGGGCGATATTGGCATTTACGGTCTTCTCGATAACGCCCTCACGCTGCCCTTCCCGGACATACCCTTCGATCAGGCCATAGAATTTTTTTAAGGGGGTGGCGATGCCGAGACGGATGTTGGAACTTGACTGCCGCAACTGAATCTGAAAGAAATTGGCCAGTACCCGGTCATTGCCCAGGGCCGTCATATGATAACGGATCAAAACCTCGATTTTTTCCCAGGCATTGCTGCAGGTTTTGGTCAAATTTTCAATGTCGGTAATCAGGCGGTTGATCTTTTCCTGAAAAACCGAAATCAAAACTTCCTCTTTATTGGCGAAATAGAGGTAGATCGTTCCGTCGGCGACATTAGCCTTACGGGCAATCTTTGCGACCGGACAGTCGTGATAACCGTATTCGGAAAACGCCTCTAAAGCCGCGTCGATAATCGCCATATATTTAGCCCGCTTCCGCGGATCGTCGGGAACCCGCCGGGGCTTAAAAAGGGCTTTTTTTTGCGGATCAGTTTTCATAAAGGGCATCAAGCTCCGACTTAAATTTTGCGGTTACAATTTTTCGTTTCAGTTTCAGGGTCGGGGTCACTTCATTGTTATCCAGCGAGAATTCACCGGATAAAAGCAAAAATTTCTTGACTTGTTCATAACCGGGAATCTCATTTTCCTGATGAACCTTGTCAAGCCTGCGGCCGAACATTGCCCGAATCTCGGGATTTTCCAGCAAACCCTTGATATCGGTATAAAGAATGTCATTTTCCCTGGCATACTCTTCAACTTTCTCAAAATCAGGGACCAGAAGAGCCGAGATGAATTTCTTCCGGTCTCCATAAAGCATAGCCTCGGAGATATATTTATCCATTTTGAGCAGGTTTTCGAGATGCTGCGGCGCAATATTTTTACCGCCGGCGGTAACAATCAGATCTTTTTTCCGGTCAGTTATTTTAAGATAGTTATCACTGTCCAACCTGCCCACGTCACCGGTATAAAACCAGCCGTCAACAAAGGCCGCGGCCGTGCCCTGGGGATTATTATAGTAACCTGAGGCAACATTCGGGCCCTTGGCCATAATCTCGCCGTCCGCGGCAATTTTGATTTCTACCCCGTCAAGTACCGGACCGACCGTGCCGAATTTCATATGACCGGGATAGTTGACGGTTAATACCGGCGCGGTTTCGGTCAATCCATAACCCTCAAAAATCGGGTATCCGGCACCGTAGAAAAATTCAGCCACCTTCTGCGGCAGCGGCGCGCCGCCGGAGATAAAAAAGCGCAACCTCCCGCCCAGTCTTTCACCAAGTTTCGCGAAAACCAGTTTTTCGGCCAGATTATGCTGCAACCGCAGCAGGCCGCCGGGCTGCCGGCCCTCACGTTTACAGGCGGAAATCTTCCCGGCCAGAGCGAAAGCCCAGAAGGCCAGACGTTTCTTAAGGCCGGTGCTCTGCCGGGCCCCGTTAAAGATACGATCGTAGATCTTTTCAAAAAGCCTGGGCACACTTATCATAATCGTGGGGTGAACTTCACTCATATTGAGGGATACCTTGTCAATAGATTCAGCATAAGCGATCACGGAACCGTTATAAACCGGCAAATAATATCCCGCCATTCTTTCCAGCACATGACTTAAAGGAAGATGAGAAAGGAATGTATCCGTACCGTCAACCCGGACACATTTACTGCAGGCCTCAACATTACTGATGAAATTCTTATGGCTCAGCATTACGCCTTTAGGGTCGCCGGTGGTCCCTGAGGTATAAATCAGGGTCGCCAGATCGTTTTCATCAATATTCTGCCAGATCGCCTCGAGGCGCTCGGCATTCTCCGGCAGCCATTGCCGACCGTTTTCCATCAGCTTATTTAAGGTCATCACCTGTTCGTGATCATGTAAATCGGCGGGCAGAGTTTCATCGAAAACAAAAATCTTTTTCAGGGCCGGACAATTCGCAAAAAGCGCCAGCCCTTTTTTCAGTTGTTCAACCGTGGAAACAAATAGAAAAACCGCACCTGAGTCCTTAACGATATACTCAACCTGAGTTGTCGTATTGGTCGGATAGATCGGCGAATCGGCACAGGCGCAAGCTAAAATCGCCAGATCGGCAAAGGCCCACTCCGGCCGGTTTTCAGAAAGCAGAGCGACCTTTTCTCCGGCCTGCAAACCTTCCGCCAGCAGCCCGGCGGCAAGTTCTTCAACCTTTACGGCCCACTCACTCCAACTGATTTCAGCATACTTCCCATCCCGCTTAACCAGCATTCCCGGTTTGTCTTTAAAGCGATGAGCCTGCTCAAAAAAAATCTGTACCAGATTCATTATCTACTCCTGAAGCGAATTGGTTTATTGCAGTTGCAACCCCACCAAGAAAATGAATGAAGCCTCATTCTTTTGTAGTACCTGAAAAAAAAACGGTTGTCAAGAACAAATTTCAATTCGACCGATTACCGACGATTAATGCGGGAACAAACTTCCGCAACCCAAAAGAAAGTTACCGGCCCGTACCCCAGGGGCAATCCGATGCCCGCAAATAAGTACTCTTATCAGAACATTTTCTGATTATTAAATCTTGTTTTTTGGTGCAGAAAATAACCTGTAAGGTACTAAAATTTGGCCTGACCTGTGATTTTACCGGCAGGAGACGATGCCGCGGGTTTGATTTGCGCTTTCGCACCGCGGACCAGAGCTTCCAGCGCCAGCCGGAGAGGCAGAGGAATTTCAGGGCCTTTA
>WFRP01000018.1 GCA_015486505.1 Pseudomonadota bacterium
ACAATTGCCCCCTGGTTAATAATCACAACCCGATCGCAGGTCGCTTCGGCTTCACTCAGAATATGGGTTGAAAAAACCACGGTTTTCTCGCGGCCGATCTCTTTGATAAGCTGGCGGATTTCGATAATCTGATTCGGATCAAGACCGGAGGTCGGTTCATCGAGCACCAGAATTTCGGGATCACCCATCATCGCATGGGCCAGACCGACCCGCTGTTTATAACCTTTGGAAAGTTCATGCACGGCTTTGTGAATAACCTCTTTCAGGCCGCACAATTCAACCATCTCGACAATTCGTTGACTTTTGACCGGGCCGCTGAGTCCCCGCATCGCGGCAACGTATTCAAGATAATCATAGACCAGCATATCGCCATAGAGCGGCGCCGATTCCGGCAGATAGCCGATCATATTCTTGATCGCCAGAGAATCATCAACGACATTCAGATCCGAAACCGCAATGTTTCCGAATGAAGGTTTCAAAAATCCGGTTAAAATACGCATCGTCGTCGTCTTTCCGGCCCCGTTCGGACCTAAAAGACCGAGAATCTCCCCTTGATTGATGGTAAAATCGAGCCCCTTAAGCGCCTGAAAATCACCATAAAATTTTTGTAGACTTTGTACTTCAATCACGGTAACTCACTCCTGTCATACAACCACAGATTATAATTTCACTATGAACATCAACGAACCAAACAAGTCGAGGCCCCCGAAAAACCAAACCGGAAACCTCGTCCAAACCCGCCGGAGATCACAGTGACTTTACTTGACAAAATCGTAAAAAATCAAAAACTCGATGGCCAAGTAAAGTGGGCGGATTTTAATCCTATCTTTATAAAAGTCAAGACCATTTCATTATGAATATATGAAATTATATTTTTTTAACTCATTTTTAATTTTTTCACCTACTTTATTTTTACCTACTGCTTGACATAGATCGTTCCATCGAAATAGTATTCGCCCCAATAGGTTCTACCGTTTTCAACATGAACCTGATATGTAAGCGTATCGGAACTGCCGTCCGCTGATTTATAGAAAATCGTACCTGCCCGCGCCGTACCCTGAGCGCGCCAAGTACCCCGGTCGCTATTGGAATTAGCCGTGCCCCAGTTAGTCTCACCGGCGTTGCTGTTGCCGGCGGCAAAGTCACTGTAGTAAGCATACCGACCGTCAGCGCCCAGAGTAATTACGGTATTGCCGCTGGAACGAATATCCTTCCACTCACCGATAAGCTGGGGAAAAATCTTGCCCTGAGCCGCCGAAGCCGAAGCCCGGCTGCGGACAAACAGCGCCTTAACCCCTTGCGGAAACGTTATCAGCAAACCTTTGTCATTAAAAACGTAAGGATAGGTTATGGTTTCACCATCAGCCTGAACAGTAATTTCGGTACTCGTACTGGTGTAATACGCAGTATCACCGTTAAAATTGAGCTGGTTCTCGGAAAGAAAGTTCAAACTGACATCGCCGTTTTGGGTATGACAGACCCAGGCGCCTAAAAGACTTTTCTGCGGCTTTTTTGCAAAATTAAAATTATCATTCATATTTTTCGCTCCGGAAAAACCGACACCGGCTGCCGTCGCCTCCGGAAACGCCTGCCGCCAATGGGTTGCGGCCGATCTTTCGACCGGACTATCTCCAACATTGTTTTGACTGCCGGCGAAAATTTCACCAGGATGCGCGAGCAAAATTAAAGTTAAAAGCAAACTGAAAATAGCCCCTGAACTTACTGTTTTCTTCATATTAATCTCCATAACCTGAATAAAATCTGCCAATGCGGGAACAAACCCCGCAACCCAAACGAAAGTTTTCGGCCCGCACCCAGGGGCAATCCGCTGGTCGCACCCCAAGGGCAATCCGTTGGGCGCAAATAAGTACTCTTATCAGAACATTTTCTGACTATTAAATCTTGTTTTTTGGTGCAGAAAATAACCTGTAAGGTACTAATAATTCTGCCGGGCCGGGATGACGCCGCGCACGCCGCCGCGGGGTTTTTCGACGTCGCCGGGCCGCCGGGGAATCAAATGGATGTGAACGTGAAAAATGGTCTGACCGGCATCAATACCGCTGTTGAACCCCAGATTGAAACCGGTGATTGCGGGATCTTCGGCCGCCAATTTCAGCCGCAGCTTCTGCACCAACTCCCAGACTTCACTAATCTCCGCGGAACTTAATTCCAGCGCGTCAGCGATATGCCGATAAGGGATTATCAGACAGTGACCCGGGGTTACCGGGGTTTTATCATAGATGACAAAAAAATTGGGACTGCGGTCAATTATTTCAAGACTTTCAGGCCGACAGAATGGACAAGCCGGAAGCGAGTGCGGATTTGTCATAATTTTAACCGAATAATCAGGGATTTTAATTCTGAACGATTTTTGGTTTATTTTAGATTAAAGCTGTGTTAATACCATATAACCTTTAAAAATTAAAACAAAAACAGCGGCGGGCTCAAACCTCCCGCCGGGTTAATGTCTATGCTCCCAGAACCAAAACCGGAAATATTGCACTGCCGGAACTTAAGCAAACAGTTCAATCGCTATCCGGCCCTGGTAGATGTCAATTTCTCGGTTTACAGTGGCGAAATTTTAGGGATAATCGGCCCTAACGGAGCCGGGAAAACGACCTTGATGGAATGTCTGGCGGGATTATTGCCTTACGATCAGGGAGTCATCGCCTGGGAAAACCGGCCGCTGGCCCCGCATCGGGCGCGGCAGTTAATGTTCTATTTACCGGACGGGATTCTTCCTTACGCCGAACAGCGGGTAAAAAAAGTGATCGATTTTTTCCAACAGGTTTTCGGGGCCGCGCCAGCCCAGCGAGCAAATCTGGTTGAACGGCTCGACTTGTCCCCGGTTATGGCAAAAACCGTCGCCTCCCTATCCAAAGGTTACCGCCGCCGGCTTTTGCTGTTGATCGGCCTGCTCTCCCCGCAACCGCTGCTGCTCCTGGATGAACCTTTTGACGGTTTCGATCTGCGCCAAACCCTGGGGGTTATGGCTCTGCTGCGGCAAACCCTGGCTCAGCGAACCCTGCTGCTTTCGATTCATCAACTTAACGAAGCGGAAAAAATCTGTGACCGTTTTATCCTGCTGAACTCCGGCACTGTCGCCGCGGCCGGTTCGCTTGCACAACTGCGGCAGCAGGCGGGGCTTAACTCCGGCGGGCTCGAAGAGGTCTTTCTTGCAACCGTCTAAATTCAACCTGAAAAAAATCCTGCTGCGCCAGGAATTTACGCTATTGTCTAATTCCGCCGCTTTATGGGGCCTGCTTTTGATTTTATCGCTGCTGCTCGGCTACAGTTTTACCCAGGCGGTCAGCCTTTTCAGTCAGGCCAGCCGCACCGCCCTGGCCTATCCGGCTCTTGCCGGCGGTATGAATCCGCTGGAAGGCATTTTTATTCCGACTTTCGGGGCCTATTATCTGGTTGAAACCCTGCTGTTACCTTTGCTCATCATCCGCCTGATCGGCCAGGACAAACAAAACGGTACGCTTAAATTACTTTTACAACTGCCGTTGAGCCCAGTTTCACTGAATCTTATAAAACTTCTGGCTCTGGCCGGGGGCTGGCTCTTAATTTTACTGCCGGGAGTCGCCGCCGTAATTATCTGGCGCGGACTCGGCGGAGCCGTTTATCTTCCGGAAATACTCTGCTTGTTTCTGGGCCATTCACTTTACGCTCTGCTGATTATCTGTATTGCGATGTTCGCCACGGCAGTTTCCGACTCTCTGCCAACGGCGGCTATGCTCTGTCTGGCCGTAACCCTGGGGGCCTGGGTGCTCGATTTTGCCGCCGGCAGCGGCGACGGGCTCGGTATTTTAGGTAACTGGTCGTTCACAACCCAACTGCGCCGTTTTGAAAACGGCTTACTCGCGACCAACTCGATAATCTATTTTCTGGGATTATCTGTTCTCTTTTTCAGCGGCGCCGCCATCTGGATTCACCCCGGCCGCAGCCGCTTACATAAAATCAAATCATTATCCCGGACAACGGTCCTGCTTTTACTTATTGTTGCCGGATTTCTGCAGCGGCCCGCGTATATCGACGTTACCGAAAACTTAAGACACTCTTTCAACCCGGCGGACACTCAGGCTCTGCAAAAGATGAAAAAACCGTTAAAAATCACCATCCATCTAAGTCGTGAAGATGGTCGTTTCTACGATTTTGACCACGAGATTCTCGCCAAATTACGCCGCGTTGTACCTGATCTGCAGGTTATTTTCAGCCAATCCCGATCCAGCGGAATCTTCGGCGCCGCCGAAGATAAAAACTACGGTTTGATCGAATATGATTATGCCGGCCGCCACGAGCAAAGCTACTCCAACAGTGTTCAGGAGATCTTACCTCTACTGCACGCTTTAGCTGAACAAAAAGTCAAGCCGGACAAAATGCCGGATTACGCCGGACATCCTCTGGTAACTGATAGCGACAATTATAAATGGTGGTTTTATCTTGTCCTGCCCTTGATTTGCCTATGCGCGGCCGGGCGGGCCCGAAAACAATAATTTTTTGCAACTTCCATAAAATAAAAACTCAACTTTCTGATTTTTCATAACTAGTTGTTTTTATAGGCTTAATGGTGTTTTATTGCAAATAATTTTATTTTGTCCTTCTTTGCACCCTATAGAGCATAAACGCCTTGGCACCCTGAAGGGCATAAACGTCTTTGCGGGATAGCTGTTTTTTTGTCTCCCGCAAAGACGCAAAGACGCAAAGAAAAACCACGGGAATAATGATTTTAACATTAAATATTAATTAGTTAACCGAGCTCAGAAAGTTGAGATAAAAAAGGAGATCTGGCTTATGAAAAACCGAAAATTAAAAACCATTTTTACCCGCGCAATGATCCTGATTTTTTTCTCCGTATGCCTGTTTTTGGGACAAAATAGTTTGGTTAAAGCCCAGCCACCGGCCTCCAGTCCGGAAAAACCCCCAGTAAAACCGGGAAACGGCCCGGCAAAACCCTTAATCGACAATTTCTCGCAAGAAACCGTCGGCGCCGCCCCGATATCCTTTGCCCCGGCTGTCGGCAACTGGATTATTGGAATTGATCAGGGCAACAAAGTTCTGGTAGTGGACGGCAGCCGCTGGCGCCGGGGCCAGGCTGCCGCCGGTCTCGCCGATAAGGCCCGGGCCCTCTACGGCGCGCGTTATGCCGAATTTCTTGACAATGTTAAAGCCTACGCCTACTATCCGTTTGCAGTAGCCCGAGCGGTAGAAAATTTTACCGACGGCCGCATAAGCGTCCGTTTCAAGGCCATCGCCGGCCGGATTGACCAGGGTGCCGGCATCCTGTTTGATCTCAAAAGCAATGGTGATTACTATGCGCTCCGTGCCAATCCACTGGAGAACAACCTGGTACTCTGGCGTTTCAAGAATGGCCGGCGAAGTTCAGTCAGCTGGGTCCGCAACGTTACGACCCCCAGCCGTAAATGGCATAACCTTATGGTGGTAATTGACAAAAATCTAATCAAGGGATATGTCAACGGCCGCCAATATCTTACCTGCAAACTGCCGGAAGCGGTATCCGGAAAAATCGGATTATGGACTAAAGCCGACAGCGTTATCTACTTTGCTGATTATACCGTCATTGCTGATTCGGAAAATAATTGAGCCTGACTTACGTTCACCGAATCAATTTTAACCCGGCAATAAATAATTGGAGCTTAAAGTGACTGGAAAGAATTTTAAAAGTTTCATTTTCTACTGTTCCCCGGCCGGAACCACCCGGCACGCGGCTGAAGTAATTTTAAGGACTCTGCAATCTGAGCCGGCGGAGACCGTGATTTGTGAAATCGGGAAAAATGAGCCGCAGTTGAAAAAAATACTGCAAAATCTGGCTGAGAGCCGGGAACCGGCTGTCGTTTTTGTCGGTTCGCCGGTTTATTCTTCGCACGCCCTGCCGCCGATTATGAACCTTATCGCGCGCCTGCCCCGCAGAGCCCTGGCCTATGCCGTACCCTTTGCCACCTGGGGCGGGGCGACCAGCGGCCTGGCACTGGAAGAGATGGGAGAGGCCTTAAGCAACCGGGGATACGGTGTGATTGCCGCCGCCAAGGTTCTGGCCGTACATTCTCTGATGTGGGAGCTTGAAAACCCGGTCGCCGCCGGTCATCCTGATAGCGCTGATGATTCTTTAATCATCAACCTGGTCACCGCGGTAAAGAAAAATATGAATCAGCCGGCACCGGCACTGCTTGCGCCCGCCGACCTTGAATATCAGCCCCGGGAAATGGCTGAGGATATGCTTAAACTTAATCTTGACATCGCCAAAACAATTCTCCCGCCGCGCACGATTAACCGGAAAACCTGCACTCAATGCGGTGAATGCGTTGTCAGTTGTCCGGTAGCGGCCTTAACGCTGAATCCCTGGCCGGAATTTGCCGAAACCTGTATCTGCTGTTTCAACTGCGTCCGCCTCTGTCCGGAAAACGCGATTGCGGCTGATTTGACCCCGATTTACGACCGCATCCACAAACGCGCCGCGGCCGCCCGGGAAGGTGAACCAACCCAGATTTATCTACCGTAACCACAACCTCTAACTCCAGGTAACGGAAAATGTAAATATTCGGCTTGTTGTGATTGGTAGTTAAGTTGCTGAGAGCAGTAGTGAATTTTGCTTCGCCCTGCTTCGCACGGGGACAGAACTAAAGGTCTGTCCCCACTTTGAGCAGTTTGGAAGTAAAGCCGAATATTTACCGAAAAATATTTACAACTATTGAAAATTATGTGAATTTTATCTGTGTTTATTTGTGTTCATCTATGGTTCAACTAAAAAAATATAGTCCGTCTAATGCGGGAACAAACCCGCAACCCAAGCGGCCCTTTTCGGCCCGTACCCAGGGGCAATCCGCTGGTCGCACCCCAAGGGCAATCCGCTGGGCGCAAATAAGTACTCTTATCAGAACATTTTCTGATTATTAAATCTTGTTTTTTGGTACAGAAAATAACCTGTAAGGTACTAATGC
>WFRP01000019.1 GCA_015486505.1 Pseudomonadota bacterium
CTCCGGACTGGCAGGGCAGCGGGCAGCTTTTCGTGATGCTGCAGCATAATCTGTTTACGCCCCTGTTCGCGGCGGTGCTGGTCGGGATGTTGCTTTTGTTCGCGCTGCACTATATTCTGATCGGGGCCAAGAAGTTTTCGCATGACGGCCCGCAGATATCCTACTACAGTATCATCAGTCGCCTGGTGCATGTTGTGGTCGCGGTGTCGTTTACGGTGCTGACGGTTTCCGGTTTGCTGATTATCTTCGGGAAACTGTTTCATGGCGGCAGCCTGGTGCAGGGGGCCCGTTTTCTCCATGCTCCGGCGGCGGTAGTTTTTCTGCCGGCGGTGCTTGTCCTTTTTCTGCTCTGGGTCAAAGAGATGCTGCCGGCGGCCTATGATCTCGATTGGCTCCTGGTTTTCGGCGGCTATCTGAGCCGCAGGAAGCAGGTTGTGGCGGCCGGGAAGTTTAATCCCGGGCAGAAATCGTGGTTCTGGCTCGCGGTTGGCGGCGGCGTGGTGATGGCACTTAGCGGTTATTATCTGTTCAGCTTCGCGACGGATCTGCCGAATATCCGGCTGGCCGCGATTATCCATAATTTTTTCGCTGTGATTCTGCTGCTGATGTTTATGATTCATCTTTATATGGCGATTTTCGCAGTCAAAGGCTCGCTCAAGAGTATGCTGACCGGCAAAAAAAGCGCCGAAGAAGTGGCGATGATGCACAGTAAGTATTATGAGAAAATCACCTGAAATTGGCCTGGAATTGAGATGGTAAGCTGGAGCATGAAACCGATGCAGTCAGATAGAGCCGGGCGGTCGGAAAATTGTTCGGGTCTCCGGCAATACCTTGTCGGCCTGTTCCATTTTTACCGGGACGGTTTTCGCTCGATGCGGACCGGCAAGCTCCTGTGGCGGATAATCCTGCTCAAGATTGCGGTTTTTCTGCTGATCATGAAACTGTTTTTTCCCAATTATCTGCAGACCCATTTTCGTAACGACCGGCAGCGGGCCGATCATGTTTTAACCAACTTGACAGATCCTGGATCTTTTAACTCAGGAGGAAGATAACTGTGGGACACCTTGATCTTGCTCAGGTGGACTGGGCCCGGGCTCAGTTTGCCTTGACTGCCATGTACCACTGGATTTTTGTGCCGCTCACTCTGGGCCTTTCCGTGTTGATAGCGTTTTTCGAAACCATCTATTACAAGACCGGCAAAGAGGAGTGGAAAAGGCTCACCCGTTTCTGGATGACCCTTTTCGGGATAAACTTTGCCATCGGGGTCGCTACCGGGATCATCATGGAGTTTCAGTTCGGCACCAACTGGTCGAACTACTCCTGGATGGTCGGGGATATTTTCGGCGCCCCCCTGGCGGCGGAGGGGCTCTTCGCCTTTTTCCTTGAAACCACCTTTTTTGCCGTGATGTTCTTCGGCTGGGACCGGGTTTCAAAGAAGTTTCACCTGCTCTCAACCTGGCTGGTGGCGATCGGTTCCAACCTTTCGGCGTTGTGGATTCTGGTGGCCAATGCCTGGATGCAGCATCCGGTCGGGATGCATTTCAATCCCGATACCGCCCGCTTCGAGATGAAAAATTTCTGGGAGATCCTAGGCTCGCCGGTGGCGGTCAGCCATTTTGTTCATGTGACCAGCTCCGGCTTTCTCCTGGCCGCTTTGTTCGTGGTCAGTATCAGCAGCTGGTTTCTGCTGAAAAACCGGCATGCGGAGATGGCGAAAAAAAGTATTGCGGTGGCCGCGGTCTTCGGGGTTATCTCAGCTTCCTTTGTCGGTTTGACCGGTGATGAGTCAGCTTATACCGCCGCTCAGGTCCAGCCTATGAAACTGGCGGCGATGGAGGGTCTTTATCAGGGCGGTTACAATGCTGCGATGGTGGTGGCCGGGATTCCGAATCCGGCAAAAAAACCGGGCGATACGCAGAATGAATTCAAAGCGGTAATCAAGGTGCCGGGTCTTTTGTCACTGCTTGCCAATCGCAAAATCGGCAGTTTCGTTCCCGGCATTGACGATCTGGTTTTCGGCAACCGCAAACAGGGAATTATCAGCGCTGCGGCAAAGATTGAATCCGGGAAGAAAGCGATTGCCAGTCTCGCCACCTATAAAACCGCCCGCAAGCGCGGCCGGGCGGGGGTGGCGGCTCAGGCTCTGAAAACTTTCCGGGAAAACCAGCACTATATTGGTTACGGCTATTTTGCTAAGGCTGAAGATCTGGTGCCTGACGTTCCTCTGGTATTTTACAGTTTTCATATTATGGTGATGTTGGGAACCCTGTTCCCGGTCATTTTTATCGGCTTTCTGCTCTTTATCTACAAGCAAAATCTGGCCCGGCAGAAGTGGTTTCTAAGATTCGGCTGCTGGTCGCTCTTTCTCGGTTATCTGGCCCAGCAGAGCGGCTGGGTTGTCGCTGAAGTCGGACGCCAGCCCTGGGCAATTCAGGACCTTTTGCCGGTCTTTGTCGCCCGCTCCAACCTGACTACCGGGACGATTCAGACTACTTTCTTTATGTTTGTTCTGGTGTTTACGGTTTTACTGATCGCGGAAGTAAGTATTATGTTGAAACAGATCAAGATCGGACCGGAGGAATTGTAAAATGGGGAGTTTGAGCCTGAGCCAATTACAGCATCTCTGGTGGTTGCTGGTTGCCGTCGTCGGCGCCTTGTTTATTTTTATGACCTTTGTGCAGGGCGGGCAGACCCTGCTCTTTGCCATCGCCCGCACCGAGGATGAGAAAACCCTGGTCATCAATTCTCTGGGTAAAAAGTGGGAGTTGACCTTTACTACCCTGGTGCTTTTCGGCGGGGCTCTGTTTGCCGCTTTCCCGCTGTTTTATGCGACCAGTTTCGGCGGCGCCTACTGGGTCTGGATCCTGATTCTGTTTACGTTTATTCTCCAGGCGGTCAGTTATGAATACCGGAAAAAACCGAAAAATTTCCTCGGCGCCCGCACCTATGAAATCTTTCTTTTTATCAACGGCAGCGTCGGCATCATCCTGATCGGCGCCGCTATCGGCACCTTCTTTACCGGTTCCGGCTTCAGCTTGAACGACTATAATCTGGTTACCTGGCAGAGCCCGCTGCGGGGTCTTGAAGCGGCTTTTAATCCTTTCAATTTATCCTTCGGGCTTTTTCTGATGTTTATTGCCCGGCTCCTCGGCGCTTTGTACCTGCACAATAATATTGCGCACTCAGCCATCCGTGAACGCACCCGGAAGGCCGCGTTCAACAACCTGCTCTGCTCTCTACCCTTTCTCCTTTATATCCTGTTTTCGCTGGTAACTATGAACGGTTTTGCGGTGAATCCGGAAAATGGCCAAATCTTTCTGGAAAGCGGCAAATATCTCAATAATCTTCTGGCAATGCCGATTCACGGCCTGGGCTTTCTCTTAGCCGGCCTGCTGCTGGTTATTTACGGGGTTATCATCAACCGTTTCAAAAACAGTGACAAAGGCATCTGGCCGGCGGGCTTAGGGGTGGTGCTGGTGGTTTTGGCGCTACTCTTTATCGCCGGTTATAACAACACCGCTTTTTACCCGTCATTTTATGATCTGCAGAGCAGTCTGACGATTGCCAATGCCTCGAGCAGCCATTACACCCTGACGGCGATGAGTTATATTGCGATCTCGATTCCTTTCATTCTCGCCTATATTATCTATGTCTGGCACCTGCTGGACGCGCGGAAATTGACGGAAGATGATGTTGCTGCGGGAAAATATTGAGAGGAGGATAGAAAAGATGATGACGCTTCTACTAATTATCGGCTGGTTTGCAGTAATCGGGGTTTCCCTGGCCGCGGCCGAAAAATTTCTCAAAAAAACCGATCTGCTGTAAGGTTGTGCTTTCTCCTTCAAGTTTCTGGCCCTGAGTTAATAGGGTGGCTTTTCGGTTCGGGGTCGCGTAAAGCTTGAGGGGATGATTCTGTCCCCTTTTCACTTTTCACTCACGTAACAACGTTCGTTGGGTGACCCTCCACCGACCCTCCACCTTAATTAAATCTTTTCGTACTGAGCAATCTCTAATAAAACATCGTACAATGTTGGTTCCGAACAAGCCTGCGGTTCTTCCGATTCGTGTTTATGATGAGGGAATGTCAACATCCTTTACCTCAATAAAATCCAATCGATAGCCATTGTTAAAAATTATGGAGCCACTGATGAATCCTTGTTTGCGGTTGTATACTTGTTGTTTGAGCGTGTAAGATCGAATTGTCGGAAATTTGTTAATAACTGTTTCAAATTGAATAAAATAGGTTTCAATCATTGTAATTCCTGAAGTCTGGTAATATTTTTTTGCAGCATTTCATATAATCCGGACCAAAGGAGATAGTCTTCGCTATCTCCCATCATTCCTTGCTCAAATTGCTGATAAAAAGTTTCAGAGTTCATCTGATATTGTTTTTCAAATTGTTTGAGCTCCAGCGTGATATTCAAAACACCTTTTTTCAATTCAGCAATTTGGTAAGCAATAAAATTTTGGGCAAACATCTCTTGATCAGATGTAAATGCTAAAATGCGTTTAAGGCGTTGTGCTGTTTGTGGTTGTACGTGTAATTGTAAATTGAGCATATCTTGCCTCTTCCTTAAATGGTTACAATTTCATTCTTTCGCTCCGAGGGCTCCTGTATACAAGGGTATCCTCCCAGGAGGATACGTCGCATATCCAGTTTCGTCAAGTTCTTTTTCATAAACGTTCCCGGCCTTTGCGAATTATATCGACAATTTCACTCGAGGTTATTTTTGCCTTGATTGAGGGGACATCCAAAGGAGAAGAGGCGGCTTTTTCCGGAAGCAGCGCAAAAGTTCGCCCGTCTTTTCTGCGAATCAGTACCTTTCCGGTATGTTCAGCCTGTTTGAGAACTGTGGCAAGTTTTTGTCGGGCCTCGGAGTATGTGTAAACCTGCATGCTAAACCTCCACTGTTTTAATGTCTAAATTATCAGCCGCTGTTTTAAGCTTTTGATCAAGGGTCAACAAGGGGGCTTTTTGCCTGATGGCGCAATCTATGAAATAAGCATCGTAGGCATATAGATTGGTTTGTCTGGATATAGTGATCGCTTTAACAAAGTTCGGCTCAATGTAGCGCAGAGGAATGGTAGCGAAAATTGCGAGCCCTTTTTGGGCTTCATCGAGGCTTAATCGATTGCGCTTGAACATGGCCGAGAAAGCGTTGCCGATCTCCCAAGTGATGGAACCCGGCCCGATGAGAGTGTTACCAGCGGTTAACTCAATGATTTTATTGCGCTCCGGTTCAGCAATGATTACGGCAATCAAAGCTGAAGTATCAATCACAATATCCA
>WFRP01000020.1 GCA_015486505.1 Pseudomonadota bacterium
ATAAATTACCGCTCATAATTATTTTCTCCATATCCAACCCAAAAACGCT
This sequence comes from Pseudomonadota bacterium, assembly GCA_015486505.1. Classification (GTDB taxonomy): domain Bacteria; phylum Desulfobacterota; class Anaeroferrophillalia; order Anaeroferrophillales; family Tharpellaceae; genus Tharpella. Next base: position 50 of record WFRP01000020.1, read on the forward strand.
TACACTAATAATCGAATAATCTGATGCGGGAACAAACTCGCAACCCAATCAGGCCTTTTCGGCCCGTACCCCAAGGGCAATCCGCTGGTCGCAAATAAGTACTCTTATCAGAACATTTTCTTGTTTTTACAGTTGAAAAAAGCTGTTGAAAAAAGCTGTTGAAAAAAACAAGAAAATAACCTGTAAGGTACTAACGCCGGCGGCCGCCGCCCCGCATCCGGCCGCCGCCCCGGTGACGGCTGAAACTGCGGCTGGAACGGCCTCTGCTGCTGTACCGGTTAGTCTGTCTGGCGGTACCATAGCGCTTAAATGAATTCCGGGAACGCGTCCGGGAGGCCCGATTAGTTGTTGCTCTGTTTCTATTATAGTTGCGGGTTTGCCCGGTGCGGTATGAGGTTTTTCTATTGGTATTTCGCGACTGTCGGGAACGATTAGCAGAATTGTCAGCACGATTATGACGAGTTCCGGCGAAAGCATTTGTCGGCCGGGTTCTGCGATTACTATACTGGCCGAACTTCCCGTAATTTGATTTAAGCCCCTGTCTTTTTATCTGATCTCGGGTTTTACGATCAAGACCTCTATTGCCATAGCCGCGGGATATATACTGCTGCCGGGCCCGGCGGTCGGATTGACCGTAACGTTTTCTTACGTCACGATTACGGTATGAAACACCTTTACGATGTCTCGGATTATGTTTCCAGCCTTGCCGCCCATTCGCCGGCCGGGTTCTGGGGCGGCCGCCACCGGGACGGTTTATATTTATATTCCGGTCGATATCAATGTCCCCGTGGTGCCAGTTGGCATGACACCAGTAATGCGAAGCCCAGGCCCCGACCGCGACCCCGGCGACAAAACCATAGGCCGGCGGCGGTGGATACCAGACATAGGGCGGATAGCTTGGATACCACCATGAACCGTACACCACCGTACTGCTGTAAGAAGGAACGTAGACCACCTGAGGGTCAGTCGGCTCGATTACAATTATCTTCTCTTTTTCAACTACTTTTTCAATCACTTTCTGTTCTTTGGTGCTTTTAAGTTCTCCCTGCTCCCTGGCCTTGGCCCGCAGGGTCTGCACCATATCCATCACCGCTTTCTGGTCCTCCAGAAAAAAATCACCCAGTTTTTTGGTCGCCTCCAGATGTTCGTCCAAAGATTGCAAAACTGTGGGAAAATGACAGATTGACTTGACGCTGTTATCCCAATCTTTGGACGCAAGCGCCTTATCGAGAGCATCTTCTTTAAGTTCGCTGTTTTCTTTAACGAAACGGGCCGCTTCAACCACCTCCAGAGGATAGGTTGAAGCCATGAACATCTGCATCAGCAGGGTATCGGGATAGAGGGCGATCGGGGCCAGCAGCCGGGCTAATTCTTCCTCCTTAATTTTATCACCGGCTTCCGCTTCCGGTTTCGTCACCGCGGCCGTCTCCGCTTCGGGAGCCGTCCCGACCGCAACTGCAACTTCGACCATAACACCGCTCAGCAGAATGAGGCAACCGGTCAGAAGTAACATCCGCAGAAAAATCCCGCTTTTTCTCATAACATTCACCTTAATAAAACAAGGAGTAACTATTTAGCCGAATCCGGGGTCGGGCGCGGTTTTTCTCCGCCAGGCGTTAAGATTTCTGTTTTTCCTTTAAGCTCGCTGCGCCCGCCTTGCAAAACTCGCTTACGCTCAAACAGTTGCAATGCTAATGGGCTCCCGCTCGCTTCCGAAAAACAACGAAATCGTTTCCGCAACCGCTTACGAAAAACCACCCCCGCTCCCTCCAGAAGGTGGGGGGTAAAATTTGGCTGAATAGTTACAGATTATATTAGTACCTTACAGGTTATTTTCTGCACCAAAAAACAAGATTTAATAATCAGAAAATGTTCTGATAAGAGTACTTATTTGCGGGCCGCGAGGTACCGTTTGGGTTGCGGGTTTGTTCCTGCATTAGTTTAATTTTCCCTTGCATTCTTTATTAGGATTTGCTATATATTCGCGCTATACGATATAGTGAAACTAAGATGTATCGGTTGTTCACAGGGGTTCGGTTGATTTTTTCCGGACTTGATGTTCAGCTAAGTATGATGGGAAATTAATTAAGAACAAAGCAATTCAACCGTTCTTTAAGGTAGTTTAACAGTTTTACAGGAGGAAGAAAATGAGTAAAAAATTGGGTTTGATTATGATAGCGCTGATGGTTGTGGCTTTCGCCCTGCCGTCATTTGCTGCCGATGTCAAGATCAAGGGTGATTTTAACAACCGTTTTATGGTTTATACTAATCATAACGACTGGTTGGCGAGTGAGAAGGGGGTTTTGCATGACGGCACCGTCGATGAGACCTGGGGTGAAGCCAAATACCGGATGTGGTTTGATGCTTCAACCAATGACGGTAAGGTTCATGGGGTCTATGCTTTCGAAATCGGCGCACTTGAATATGGTAAACCCGGCTCCGACGGCCAAAGCGTTGGTGGTAGCTATTCTGGTGACGCGATCAATATTGAAACCCGCTGGCTCTATACCGACTTTCAACTGCCCTGGGCCTGTGAGAAAGCCCGCATTCGCATGGGTCTCCAGCCTTTTACGGCTAACAAATATCTCTGGTCGGAAACCATTATGGGTGTGACCTCTGATTTCGTTGCCGGTCCGGTTGATATTCAGCTGGCCTGGTTACGTCCCTATCGCGATCCGGTCAAGAATGACGATGATGATCCCAAAGATCTTGACACCTATTATGGCCGGGTTAACTTCAAACCCACCGACGGCGTTAAAGCCGGGGTCTTCGGGGTCTATATGACCGGTGATCCGGATGATAGTAATCCGGCAAGTTATCCCACCATTACTTCACAGAATTATGAGGTCAAAAAGCTTGCTAACAATACCGATCTCAGCCTTTATGTATTCGGTACTGATGGCAGCGCCAATCTGGATAACTTCTTTGTTAACTGGGATCTGATGTATGAGGGCGGCAGTATTGACAAAGCCAACTTCAGTGAGAGTTATAACGGGGTTGCCTACTATAAGAGCGCAATGGATGAGGATTTTGATGTCAGCGCCTGGTTTGCTCATATCGACGTCGGCATGAACCTTGATAAAATGAAATTTACCTACACCTTCTGGTATGCCTCCGGTGATGATGACGGTTCCGACAGTGATTTCGATGGCTTTATCGCCGTTGATATCGACCGGGCCGACAGTATCTGTCTTATGGAAGGTGGTTACACCGATGATGACTACTTCACCGAGAAAGATTATATGCTCGACAAAGGTATGATCTTCAATAAGTTAGCTTTCGATTACAAGGCCGACAAAAAACTTAAAGTCGGTGCTTCACTGCTTTATATGATGACCGCGGAAGACATTGAGTATTACGATAACAGCGGTGAAAAACAGAGTGAAGACAGCCTGGGCGTTGAAATGGATGCTTATCTCAGTTACAAACTTTATGACAACCTTGAGTTTGCCGTCAATGCCGGTTATCTCTTCTCCGGCGATGCTATGGACTTCTACGAAGTTAAACGCGACGGTAGCAGTGATGAAGATATTTTCATCAGTACCTGTCGGGTTCAGTATAAATTCTAAGAGGGTTCATAGTTAAAGAATTATTTCCTGAAAGGGGAAGCGGGTTGGCCGCTTCCCCTTTTTTTGCTTTTTGCTTGAGCTAAGATAGTAAAAAGGCTATATGTAATACATAGTGAAGTTGAAGATTTAAGGTTGCAGCCTTTAAGAGCGGTTTTTTTTGCGGAGTGTTTTTTTTTAGTGAGGGGGAGATATTGAATTTTAAATTAAGATTGTCTGGAGTTTATGCTCTGATTGTCTGTGCTTGCGCGCTTACAATAAGCCTGGCGGCAGTAGCCCGGCCGGTTATTGCGGCACCAACGCGTTTTAATCCTCTGTCCGGCTATCTGGTTCAGGCCGGGCCTAAGGGGCTTGTGATTGATTGCGGCCGGGAAAAAGGGGTTGCGGTTGGCGATCTTTTTGCCGTCCTGCAGCCCGGAGCGCCGTTGATTCATCCGGTAACCGGAAAGCCTCTGGGGGTTCAGGAGCGTTTTGTCGCGACCTTAAAGGTTATAAGGGTTGATCGTGGTTATTCTATCTGCCGGCCGCTAAATCGTTATCTCAGATTACGGTTGGCTCGGGGGTTGATTGTCCGGCGTTTCGCGCGGATGCCGGCGATTTTTATCGATCTCAACGGTAATGGAGTTGGCCTTTTCTCTGAGGTGCGTGAGGTCTTGCCGCAGCTGGACTGGGCCGATTACGGAGTGGGCCTGCGCCTGCGTCAGTCGCTGCAGCGGCCCGGCGGCCCGGGAGCTTTGGGCTATGATCTTTATGTTGTTAACCAGGGTTCTGAGTTGACTTTTTACAATGGTGATCAGGGGTTGGTCGGCGCCTGGAATGCCCGGGAATTTATGGGTGAGGGAGTTCGCCCCGAAAATACCGGGGTTCAGGGGGCCGGTTCGGCCGGGAAATATATGCTTTCAACCACTGACAGGGATCAGGCTCTTTTAACCCGTTACCGGGAACTGGCAAAAGTTACCCTGGTCGTCAAAGGGATGGATGTCGGTGATCTGGAGCATGACGGTATTCCTGAAATAGTGTTTACCGATGATGAAAGAATTTATGTTTATCAAGTTACCGATAAAGGGCTCAAATTCAGATATCGTTATCATTTCGACCGTTTCGGCACGATTGTCAACATTCAGGTCGGCGATATAACCGGTGATCGCCGGGATGAAATCCTGGTCAATACTTTCAAGGAGACGGAAGACGGTTTTTCTTCATTTGTGATTGCCAAAACAGCGGGGAAATATCGGATTATAGCTGATCATATACCGTTTGTTATTGGACTGCTCGGCGGTCATTCGGTTGCAGATAAAGGGGTCTATCTTGTCGGTCAGGGATTTGCTCAGGATGGGCTTTTCGGCAGCCAGGTGGCCAAGCTTGATTTTGCCGGCGGCAAGATCAAATCGACCGGCAGGTTCTCGGTGCCGTTGGGATTTACCCTGCCGGGGTCGGTTTACGCTGATATTAACCATGATCGCGTAAGAGAGCTCTGTTTTATCAATAATAATAATTTTCTTGAAGTCTTTCAGGGAGATAACCGGATCTGGGTCAGTGATGAACGGTTGTCGGGATCATTGCAGAATGTCCAGTATGAAGTCGGTACGGAAAAGGTCAGTTATACCGAGAAGCGGCAGATTTGCCCGCCTCTCAGGGTCTATGATGTTGATGGTGACGGCGTTCCCGAACTCCTTATAAGTGATAATGAATCGGATATGTCAACCTCTTTCGGAGAATACGGTTTTCTGAGCAAAGGCCAGGTCAAGATGCTTAAATTCAGCGGCCAGGGTTATGTTGTGCGCAAAGTGACCGGGACTCTCGACGGCCCGTTGCAGGGCATCCAGATAATTAACGGCGAATTGGTCTGTGCCATGGTTAAACGGGGTGATGATTTACTGAAATTATCAGGGAACACATATCTTTTAGCCTTCCCGCTGCCGTGACAGGTTCGGAAAAACGTTTACTTTCGGGTTTTGGCCAGGGCTAAAAACTTCTCCAGGCGGTTCATGCCTTCAGCGATGTTTGCCAGAGAGTTGGCGTAGGAAAACCGGATATAGCCTTCGCCGTTGGCGCCGAAGTCGATTCCGGGAGTAACTCCGACTCCGGCCTTTTCCAGGATTTCAAAGGCAAAATTATAGGAATCCCGGGTGAATTTTTTGGCGTTGGCAAAGATGTAAAAGGCCCCGGTCGGCTCAACCGCAACCTCTAAACCGATTTCCCGCACCCTTTTCAAGGTAAAGCGCCGGCGTTCATCGTAGGTCTGCCGCATTTTATCCAGATCTTTCCTGACCGCTGCCGCGGTCAGGGCCGTGATTGCCGCTTCCTGGCCGAAATGGCTGGCGGAGATCATAAAATTCTGCTGCAGAGTCTGCAGGGTCCGCATATATTGCGGCGGCGCGATCAGGTAGCCCAGACGCCAGCCGGTCATAGCGTAAAGTTTTGAAAAACCGTTGAAAACAAAAGCATTGTCGGTGAATTCCAGAATCGAGTGATTGCGGCCCGCGTAGACCAGGCCGTGATAAATCTCATCTGAGAGAATCGTGACGCCGAGCTCGGCCAGCTCCCGCATCCGCGATTTTTCAAGGAGGTTTCCGGTCGGGTTGGCCGGTGAGTTTATCAAAATAGCTTTGGTGCGCGGGGTTATTTTTCCCTTGATGGTTTGCGGATCGTATTGAAAACCGTTAGTTTCGTGGACTTTAATTAATTCAGGCGTGCCGTCGCAGTAGGAGATGAAATTTACATAACAGGCATAGCCGGGGTCACTGAGCATAACCTGATCGCCGGGGTTGAGCAGCGCCGCGCAGGCGAGCAGTAACGCCGGTGAGGTGCCGGAAGTAACCAGAATCCGCTCCGGATCTATCTTGACCTGATAATTCCGGTAATAGTAGTCGGCTATTGCCTGGCGCAGAGCCAGGAGGCCGAGGCTGTGGGTGTAATGGGTTTGATCGCGGCTCAGTGCGTTAACGGCGCTTTTTTTTATCGCTTCCGGAGTCGGAAAGTCAGGTTCGCCCACCGAAAGATGGATGATTGAACGGCCTTCTCTTTCCAATTCCTGGGCCCGTTCGAGGATGTCCATTGCCAAAAACGGTTTTAAGGCTTTTGCTTTGCGGGAAAAGTTTTTCATCTGCAATTTAAGACCTCATAAAAATAATTTGCCCGGTTGTTGTCTCGGCGCATCATTAATTGAATTAAGCTGAAAAAGCAAGTTGCAAAAATGCCGTAAAGCTGATTGCTTTAATATTTTTATCTATGATATAAGTACGATTTTGCGGGTTTTATCCCCGCATTAGGAGAATTTATGTTTGCGACTGAGAAATTGATTAAAATGGCTCTGGAAGAGGATTTGGGTTCCGGTGATGTGACAACTTTGTCAACCGTGCCGCCGGGGACGGTTGCCCGGGCTTTGATTAAGACAAAGCAGGACTGTGTTGCCGCCGGTATGCAGGTTTTAGGTTTGGTCTTTCGCACCCTGGACCCATCGTTGAAGATTGAGGCCCGGGTGGCGGATGGTGAGCGGCTGCACGCGGGAGATCCTCTGCTGGCGGTAACCGGCAATGTGATTTCTATCTTGATGGCGGAGAGGGTCGCGCTTAATTTCGTTCAGCGGCTTTGCGGGATCGCGACCTTGACGGCTTGCTATGTGAAAGCGGTTGCCGGGTACAGCGCCGAGATTGTTGATACCCGCAAAACGACTCCGGGTTGGCGTTCACTGGAGAAATACGCGGTTCAGGTCGGCGGCGCCCGTAACCACCGGCATGGGTTGTTTGACGGGATTTTGATTAAAGATAATCATATCCGGGCGGCCGGCACCGTGACTGATGCCGTAAACCATGCTGTGGCCATGGCCCCGCATGGTTTGAAAATTGAGGTTGAAGCGGCCGATCTTGACCAGGTTAAAGAGGCGGCCCGGGCCGGAGCGGATATTATTCTTCTCGATAATATGGACGAAGATCAGCTGCGTGAAGCGGTCGCCTTTATTCGGGCTGAGTATCCGGCGATTAAACTTGAGGCTTCAGGCGGGATTGTTTTAGGAAATGTGGCTCGGGTCGCCGCCTGCGGGGTTGATTTTATTTCAGTCGGAGCGCTGACCCATTCCGCCCCGGCAATCGATATTTCACTTGATCTTATTTCGTGATAGAGCCTTTGGCTACTCCCTGGGGGAGTAAAATTTTATCATTCGCAAGCCTGGATTCGACCAGCCGTTATCTCTGGCGGCAGGCGGAATCAGGCGCCCCTGAGGGGACGGTTGTGGTCGCGGAGCAGCAGCTGGCCGGGCGCGGCCGCCGGGGCCGGCAATGGCATTCGCCTGCGGGGTTAAATCTTTATTTTTCGCTGCTTTTGCGGCCCCGGATAGAGCTTGATAAAGTACCGCAGTTTGCCCTGGTTTCTGCGGCGGCCTTATGGCAGACCCTTAATAATGAATGCCCGGAGCTTAAAATTAAATGGCCGAATGATCTCTATTGCCGGGGCTTGAAACTGGCCGGAATCCTCTCTGAGATGAAACCCGGCCCGGATAAAGCTGAATTTGTCATTATCGGGATTGGGCTGAATGTTAACTCCCTGATGGCGGATTTTCCTTTGGACTTGTGCTCTCAGGTAACTTCGTTACGCTGCGAAGCGCACAAAATTTTCGATTTGCAGGTTTTGCTGGAGAGGTTTCTCCAAGAATTCAAGGCTTTATTGGAAGTCTTTTATAAAGAGGGTTTGTCGGGTTCGATTAGAGAACTGATTAACCGTAACTTTTATCTGGCTGATAAAGAAATTGTTATCGCTTCCGGCGCGGAAAAAATAAAATGCCGGGCTCTGGCGATTGATGAGCAGGGTTGTCTGCTGGCAGTTAGCGCTGACGGCTGTGAATTTTCATTTAATGCCGGAGAGGCCGAACTGGTTAAACAGGAGTAACTATTCAGCCGAATCCGGGGTCGGGCGCGGTTTTTCTCCGCTAGGCGTTAAGATTTCTGTTTTTCCTTTAAGCGCGCTGCGCCCGCCTTGCAAAACTCGCTTACGCTCAAACAGTTGCAATGCTAATGCGGGAACAACTCACGCAACCCAAACAGGGCCTTGCGGCCCGCACCCAGGGGCAATCCGCTGGTCGCACCCCAAGGGCAATCCGTTGGGCGCACCCCAAGGGCACTTCCGTTGGGCGCAAATAAGTGCTCTTATCAGAAC
>WFRP01000021.1 GCA_015486505.1 Pseudomonadota bacterium
AAATCCTGGTAGTAAAGTTCATAAGCGCCCTGGGTAACAACCTTATCGCCGGCTTTAATCCCGCTGATAATTTCGGTCCAGCCATTCGCACTGAGGCCGGTCTTTACCGCTTGTCGCTGATAGTTGTCAGCGGTTGCCAAAAAGATACAGGCTTGTTCTTTTTCGTTATGAACCAGTGCCTTTTCCGGCAGCGCCAGTGCATTTTTGTGGGTGTTCAAAATTACAGTTCCGTTGACGGTTTGGCCCAGCCCCAGAGCGGCGGTCAGATTTTCTCCTTCGATCCAGACGATTCGGGCTCCGGCAACGGTTCTTGTCGGGAGTACCCGGGTTATCGTGCCGGGGATGGGAGTGGCATTCGGCAGCGCGATAGTTACCGGTTTATTCAGTAAATCAGCCGCCGGTTCTTTACTGAAAAGCGTGGCTTTGATATAGAGTTTTTCCGGGGCCACCATGAACGCCAGTTCCTCACCGGAATTTACATTCTGACCCACCGCAACCCGCAATTGGCTGATGATCCCGGTCAGTGGCGCCTTGATAAACATCGCTTTTTTTAGTTGTTGCTGTTTCAGTTTGACGGTATCGAGCTCAAGTCTAAGCTGGCTCAATTGATTCTCAGCCACATTAAGCTCATCTTTACGGGCAAACTGATGTTTTACGGAATCCTGTTTAAATTTGACCATCCGTTCCGCCAGCCGCCGGCGTTTTTTCAAACTCGTTATCTGTTCATTTAATGAATGCAAACGGTTTCTAAGAACGGCCCCGCCAAGACGCAGCAACGGTTCACCTTGCTTACGGGCTAAACCTTCGCCGGCAGTAATCTCTTCGATCCGGCCGGACTCACGGCTAATGATTCTTACTGTCTGTTGACATAAAACCCGGCCAAACCAGGGTATGGTCTGCCTGAAGTCTCGCCGTTGCGGGGTCGTAATTTTAATGTTTTCCTGCTGCCGTTCAGCTTGGATCGGCTGCTTGTCGGTTTTCGTTGTCGTTCTTGACAGGGCCGGACCGGCCAGTACCGAAGTCAGGATTATGATCAGGGTAATTATAGATATTCTTTTCATTTTTTCTTCTCCTTTTCAGTCGCGTTGAATAGTATCCTTCTGTGAAAATAGACCGTAATTTCCGGAAGCAACCTCCAGGGCGAGGCCCAGATCGATTATTTTTTGTCTAAGTTTAAGGGTCTGCAGACGCGTCCGGTAGAGCCGATGCAAAGTTTCATAATAACTGAAAAGATCAAGCTGACCGTTCTGAACTGCGGCTGAGAAAGTTTCATTTAGGGTTTGCTCTTTAGCTAAGGCTTGTTCTAAGCCAGCAAGTTCTAGGCGGGCACCTGAGAGCGCCGCCGTCAGGTGATCGATATCGGCCCGGGTGGTGAACAGACGATTAACATACTCGTCAAACAACTGCTGCCGACTCGCCCGCTGCCGGGCAATCTCTCCCTGGTTACGATCAAAGAGAGGCAGATCAATGCTGATACCAAAGCCGATTGTCCGCAGGCTGTCGGTATCCTTGCCTGAGGAAAAGCCAAGATTGATTTGTGGAAACTGCGCCCGGACCGCCGTGCGTACCTGGGCTTCCTGACTTTCATAGCCGAGTCTTAAGGCCTGCAGATCAAGCCTATGGTTTTGCGCGGCAAGAAAAAGTTTGTCGGCGGCCGGCGATTGCGGCAGCGGCAGAGCAATATCTTGCGCCAGTGGAATTTTCACCGTTGCCGGCAAGCCCAGAACCCGGTTAAGAGCCAGTCTTTCCAGTTCATAGTGGGATTGGGCCTTAACAAGCTCTGCCTGGCTCTCCTGAAGGCTGATTGTCGCCGTTGCCAGATCCGTGCGGGTCTTGACTCCGGACTCAGCTCCCTGCTCCATTTTCTGCCGGAGTTCGGCCCGGCATTTTTCCGCCTTCTGCAGTAGCTTTAAGCGTTTTTCGGCAATAATCAAGTGATAGGTATGTAATTTAGCAGCAGTCGCAACCTGCCACTCCTGCCAGGCAATCTCAAGATCAATGGCGGAACTTTGCGCCCGGGCCGCATCAAGCCTGCCGGGCCGAGTCAACAGCGAACTTATATCCCAACCCAGACCGAAACCAAAACCATTGACGGTTCCTTTGGTATCTCCCCCTGATGGATGCGTAAGCTCATAGGAGATTTGCGGATTGGGTAAGATCCCGGCCTGGATCAGCTGAGCTGCGGCCAGACCTTTGCGATCACGGGCAACCTGAAGTCCGGGATTAACCACAACCGCCATCATTGCCGCCTCCTCCGGCGACAAACCGTCCCGCTCATCAAATGGCTGCGGCGGGGCAAAGGGCAATTTCAATTCATCCACCTGCAAACGTACCGCTGCCATATCAGGAGCTTGTAAGCGTTTCTGCAAACTCTCCGATGTCAACGGCAGCGGCTGATAAGCCGCGCAACCGCAAAGTCCCAATGCCATCAGCCCGATGACCAGCGCCAATTTCCCGGCAAATCCGCAGTATCTGAATAATTGTCGCAAAACTATCCTCCTCTTTTTCTAATTTCTAATGCGGGAACAAACCCGCAACCCAAAAGAAAGTTACTGGCCCGTACCGATGGGCACTTCCGATGGTCGCAAATAAGTACTCTTATCAGAACATTTCTTGTTTTTTTGAACAAGAAATAACCTGTAAGGTACTAATGCGGGAACTATCCCCGCAACCCAATCGAGACTTTTCGGCCCGCAAATAAGTACTCTTATCAGAACATTTTCTGATTATTAAATCTTGTTTTTTTGTACAGAAAATAACCTGTAAGGTACTAAAATTCCGTCCGGAGGTCGTTCAAGAATATCTTTTCCCCATATCTGCATTTTTTAAATAATGCTCGGAGATTTGCATAAGTGTATGTCTATGCTTATTGTCAAAAAATGCTTCGACCTGAGAAAGAAATCCTGTTTCCGGACAGCTCTTAGACTACTTTAATTCGCAATTTAATTGATGAAAATGAAGAGACGATGAACTGAGAGCTTATTTACGCCGGATGGGATGGGAGGTTGTTGCTTTAT